>DAHWDR010000078.1:0-3672 GCA_027330745.1 Acetobacteraceae bacterium
CTGGGTCTGATGCTGCGCGAGGGCCTGCTGAAGGAGAATATCGACGGTGAGGCGCTGCTATGGGCGTATCGCCGCTTGCTGGCGCGGCCCGAACACCGGCGCATCCTGATGGTGATCTCCGATGGCGCGCCGGTGGATGATTCCACCCTGTCGGTGAACGCCGGCAACTACCTGGAAAAACACCTGCGCGACATGATCCGCGAGATCGAAAGCCGTGACACCGTGGAACTGATCGCGATCGGCATCGGCCACGACGTGACGCGCTACTACCGCCGCGCCGTCACCATCGTGGATGCCGAGGAACTGGGCGGCACGATGATGAAGAAACTGACGGAACTGTTCGACGAAGACGCGGACGCCGCCTGGGCGCGTGCGGCTTCCGAGCGCGCGCCGCTGGTGGCCTGATCACACGATCCGCGCCAAGGGCCTGGCATCGCGGACAAGGCAGACAAAATCCTCCAGAATGTCTCGTCCGACTCAGGATTATCGGCGCTATAGAAAGTTGACCCGACATCCCCCGCGTCGCCGCCGATCAAGTCAATGCGCTGCATTGTAGGCTGCTAAAGCGTTTTCGGAGATGCAGCTCTTGGTGCCGAAGGCATCGACGATCTGGATGCCATGGCCATGATAATTGGCGCGGTGCGCCCAGTTCTCAAAGCCCGATGGTTCCTGTGCGTAGCCACTGGGGCATTGGTTAAAAGTTGCGGGAATAGTCCCACCACAAGCGGATAGGACTAGAAGGGATGACAGGCTCAGCAGTTGAGCGATACGCATAATAAAAATCCTGTTCCTGTGCTGCCTGATATTTAGTCGATATTTATCTGCGATGCACAAGGAAATCCAAGGTCATATGGGAAATGCGGGCTCAGACGATCCGCGCCGGGAACGGCGGCGTCAGGTCCGGCGTCTCGAACTCCAGCACCCACAGATCCGGGTCGCGGCCCACTTGGCGCGCCACATAGGCGTCCGCCACCGTCTGATCGACCGCCGCAGCGCCGGTGCCGCGGGTCCAGGCGGCCGCGCCCGCCGCATCGCGGGTCTGGTCCAGCACGGTCAGCCCGGCGCGCCCGCGCAGCACCACCAGGATGCCGCCGGCGGAGTCCTCGCCATGGCGCAGCACCGCGCCGGGCGTGCCGGCGGCGTCCCCCATGCGCAGCGCCATCTGCGTCCACAGGCGCGATTTCAGGCGCGGCTCGCTCACGGCACGGGAAACCAGATGTCGGGGACGAAGCCGTAGCCGCCGCCGGCCGTGACCACATGGCCGAACGCGGGGAAATCCAGATGCATGCCGGCCACCGCGAAGCCGTCCGCGGCGGCCTCGGCCATGATCCGGGCGCGGCTGGCGCGCGCGGTCGCGACGTCGATATCAAAGCCCATCCCGGCTTCGGGGCAGGCGAACTGGACGCCGGGCATGTGCACCACGTCGCCCCAGATCAGCAGCGCCTCGGCGCCCGCGCCCAGGCGCCAGCCGGTATGGCCCGGGGTGTGGCCTTGCAGCGGGACCGCGGTCACGCCGGGGATCGGGCTGCCCGATGTCAGCAGCGCGATGCGCCCGGCATAGGCGGTGAGTGCGGCCCGGGCCAGCGTCAGGAACGCGCGTTCCTGCTCCCCGGTTGCCGCCGCGGCCGTGGCCGGGGCCTGCCAGAACGCGGCTTCGGCTTCGTGCAGGATCAGGCGCGCGCGGGGGAACAGCGCATGCCCGGCGGGATCGATCAGGCCGCCGGCGTGATCGGGATGCAGATGGGTCAGCAGCACGCTATCGATATCGCCCGGCGTCACGCCAAGCGCTGCCAGCCGCGCCGGCAGCCCGCCCAGATCGGGGCCCAGCGCCGCGCCGGCCCCGGCATCCACCAGACTCAGCCCGCCATCCGCGCGCCACAGCAGGAACGCGTTCACGGTGATGCGCGGCGGGATGGCGCGATACGCCGCGCGGTGCAGCGCCGCAGCCTGCTCGGGCGGAATACCGGCGAGCCAGGCGAAATCGGCGATGATGATGCCGTCGTTCAGCGCGCTGACCAGCGTATCGCCGACGCGGCGGTGGTGGACGCTGGGCGGTTGGGCGGTGGGGCGCGGGATCACGGGTGACCGTCGATCAGGAACACGTCGGTGCGCGCGGCGCGTTCGCGGATGGATTTGGCGTGCTGGTATTCGGGGGAGTGGTACCAGGCGCGGGCGCGCTCGGGGCTGTCGAACTCCAGCAGGACGATCCGGCGGTCGGGGTGGGTGCCTTCGACCCGTTCGGCCGCGCCGCCGCGGATCAGGTAGCGCCCGCCATGGGCGGCAATCGCGGCGGCGGCGAGCGGGCGATAGGTCTCGAACAGCGCCGGATCGGTGACCTCGACCTCGGCGAGAACATAGCCTTTCATTCGCGGTCCCTTTCATATCCCCGTCGTTCGTCGGAGTCCGAGTATATCAGGTTCCATCGGCCGCGCCGACCGATCGCCGACGAAAGCGCGCACGCCCCGGGTGACGGCCCGTGCCGCCGGAGGATTGTCCGTTCTGGCTGGAAACGCTCCGACGCCGACGACGAAGGCTGCTATGCCGCGACCATCTCAGTGCGGTATTTCTCCAGCAGTGGCCCGAGATTTTTCTGCCGCTCGCCGATTTGTTCCGGCGTGAGATTCGGCGGCGGTGCGGTACGGCCATCGACGAGATCGCCGATTTCCAGGAGGAATTCATCCAGCCCGGCTGGCGTGGCCATGCAGAGCGTGCGGACGGCAGCGCCAGATGCATTCCTGAAGGAATGCGGCGCGTTGGCGGGGATATTGACCGTGGAACCCGCGCGTACCAACGATGTTCGGCCGCGAAAGGTGAATTCGAGATCGCCCTCGAGAAGGGTGAACATCTCCTCGAAATCATGCCGATGCGGCGGCGGTCCGCCACCAGCGGGCACATGCATGTCGATCAGGCAGTAGCGACCCGCGGTCTCGGACCCGCTGACGAGAATCGTGTAAGTATCGCCGGCAACCGAGACGGGTCGCATTGTCGGATTGTCGGCGTTGGCGACGGTGAGCCGACGTTGCGGGTCGTCTTGAGGGATGACGAGTTCAGGCTTGGATGGGGAGCTTGTGGTCATCATACCTCTCCTGCCGCGATGGACGATCATCGCCTCTACGCGGATGAGCGGCCGACCTGTTCATCCGAAGGGCAGCATAAGCTGCATTTCCCGGGGCCTTCTACAGCGGGACGCTTGCGGTGTCGACCAAATCGAGGCCGGCTGGCAGGGGAAGAGCGTGTGCCGGGGAATACCGGCCGAAAAGTTGTGATCGGCGGGCCCGTTTCCTGCTGGCGCTACATCGACCAGGGATGAGGAGAGTCCCTCGGCTCGCATCGATGAATTTGGATATGCGTCATCGCACAGGAACCCTACCGAATCCACAACATTGTTCGGACCGAGCCGGAATCGTCCGAGGAAAGCGCCGAATATCGGGCTTTTCAGTTTCGTTATCGGAAATAGATACCGGCGTACGCATTCAATCTATCGCTGTCTTCATTGCGCCAGATTCCCGCAGTGTACGACCGCTTATGATGATAGAGTCTGTCCAAAATCATCCACTGTTCTGACAGAGGCTTCGCAACATCCGCCGCACTGACGCCCATTGCAGGAACGCAAGTCCGTTCCGGTTGATACATTCCCAGTCCTTCGCCAGACGTCGGCACCGGTTCAGCCAG
>DAHWDR010000248.1:0-10341 GCA_027330745.1 Acetobacteraceae bacterium
GATCCGGCGGCTCTCCTCGATCATCCGCCGCAGCAGGGTGGTGGTGTCCCGCATGGCCCCTCCGCGCGCCGGGCATGGACCGCCCCGGCGCCGGCGGCTAGTGTCCCGATTCGCCGATAGCGATATCATGAATCGGGACACTAGCTCATTGTTTTCAGTGGCCTGCTGATCCCTGACGTTCGCTGCCAAGGGCAGTGAAGGTCAGGGGCAGGACACTAGGCCGGCCCATCGGCCAGCATCACCCGATACAGATACCGCTCCTGGTCCATGTCGTAATCGCCGTTCGCCTTGTGCAGCAGGCAGCGATTGTCCCACATCACCAGATCACCCGCCCGCCAGCGATGGCGGTATTCGAACGCCGGCTGCGTCGCGTGCGCCAGCAGCGCGTCCAGCAATGCCAGTGCGTCGGGTTCCGCAAGACCCTCGATCGCCTCGATCCGGATCAGGTTGATATAAAGCGATTCTCGTCCCGTTTCCGGATGGCGGCGCAACAGCCGATGGCGCACCTCGTCCGGCACCGCGGCGCGCGCGTCCGGCGGCAGGCCCATCAGCTGCCGCGCGCTGTGGCGACTTTGGTACACATGCACCGCGCTGCGGCCGACGATCCGCGCGCGCAACGCCGCCGGCAGTGCCGCCGCCGCCGCGGTCATGTTGACGAATTGCGTGTCGCCGCCGCGGTCGGGCAGGCGGACCGCGTGCAGCACCGTCGCCTTGGGCGGCGTCGCGGCGTTGGAGTGATCCGTGTGGTAGCCCTCGCCGGGGATGTAGCGCCGACCGTCTGCGTAACGGTCCTGGTTCGAGATGTAATGGATCTCGGGACAATCCGGCAGGGCGAAGCGGGGGTTATGCTGCGGGAACACCTGGCCCCACGAGCGAACCGCCGCCAGCAATTCCGCCGGCGCAAGCTGCTGATCCCGCACCACCAGAACGGCGTGGTCCAGGAACGCCTGGTACAGCGCCGCGCGTATCTCCGGCGGCGGCGGGACGCGCAGGTCGATGCCACGCGCCTCCACCCCCGCCACGTCCGACAGCGGAGTAAGCGTCAGCGTCATGCCGGCACGGTTTCGAAATCGGCCGGCAGGATCACTTCCAGCACTTCCAGATCGTCCGAGTAGTCCAGCACGGTATGTTTGATCCCGGGCGGTTGCAGCCAGCAGCTGCCGGCTTCCATCATCTGCACGCCGTGGCCGGCGAACTCGTTCTTCATCCAGCCCTTCAGCACATAGACCAGCTGCAAGTCGACATGGTGCAGATGGCGCTGGCGCACTTCCTCGGTGACCGGCGGGATCATGCGGATCACATGGGCGCGCGCGAGCCCGCCGGTGGCGGCGGCGATGCCGAGATCGCGGTAGCGCGCATAGGCGCGCAGCCCGTCGACGCGAAAATCCTCCTCGCGCAGATGGCTGACGGTGAAGCGCTGCGGCGCGGGCTTCTTGCGGGCGGGTGCAGCGCGCTGCACGGACGCGGCCTTACGAAGCGCGGTCTTGCGCGGAGCGGCCTTCTTCGCCGCGCCGGCCTGCTTGCGCGCCGGGGACTTGCCATTGGGGCGCTTCGCAGGGGCGGCGCGCTTTGCCGTGGCGCGCTTGCCAGTGGTACGCTTGGGACCGGCACGTTTGGCCATAAACTCCTCCCGTCTTGTCAGAACGCGGCAGTATCGCGCTCCGCCCCGCGCGGCTTCAAGTCCCGACCCGCCCGCGCGCCCAGGCGCCCAGCAGCGCCAGCCGCGCCGCCATCCCGAACCGCGGCGCCACGCCGTCGCGCTGCAATCCGCGCAACGCCCAGCGCGCCGGCACCACGCCCAGCACCGACGCGATCGCGCTGCGCTCCACCCGCGGCAAGGCCGCCGGCAGCCAGCCCAGCGCCGCGCCTGCCAGCGCGCGGTGCAGCGCGGCGCGGGCCTGGTCGGTATCCGTGGCAAACAGCCGTTCCGCGGTCAGCCCATACGCCGCCATTGCCTCCTCCGGCAGGCGGCAATGCCCGGCACGCGCCAAGGCGGCGGTCGCGCCCAGCACCCGTGCCGCGCCCTCGACCGCGCCCAGCGGACGCAGTGCCTCGGGATCGCGCACGCCCAGCAGCCGTCCGGCCGCCACGCTGATCCCACCGGAAGAACCATGAAGCCAGGCCCGCCAGGCGGCGATCGTGGGCAGGGCGTCGTCGATCCGTGCTTCCTCGGCATCGATGATCGCGGCGAGATCCGCAGCCGCCAAAGCGCCGGATGCCAGCGCGGCGGCGAGCGGGGCGGCGACCTCGTGGGCGCGCGTGGCGCCCGCGATCGCCTCCCGCCACCAGGCCAGGCGCAGCAGCGCCACCGCCGGTTCATGGGTCGCCTGGCCGGCGCGCGCGATCTCGCCGGCGAAGGCATAAAGCGCGCATAAGGCAGGTCGCCGCGGCGGCGGGGCAAGCAGGGCGATGAAGAAACGCTGCGGATCGCGTCCGCGCAGCAGCGTGAGCAACCCCGTGCCTGACGCATCGGCGCTTGACGCATCCATGGGCCGATCATAGCTACATCGCGGCATCGCGGCCCAGCCATCCCATCGCGGAGGAGACCCAACCATGGCTTTCGCCCTTCCCACGCTTCCCTATTCCCACACCGCGCTGGCGGCGCGCGGGATGTGCCAGGAGACCCTGGAGCTGCATCACGGCAAACATCATCAAGCCTATGTGACCGCGCTCAACGGCTTCGTCGAGAAGGACGCCGCCCTGGCCGGCAAGTCGCTGGAAGACATCGTCAAGCTGTCCCACAACAAGGCCGACATGGCGCCGGTGTTCAACAACGCCGGCCAGCATTGGAACCATATCCTGTTCTGGCAGTGCATGTCGCCGTCCGGCGGCGGGATTCCCGGTGCGCTGGAGGCGAAAATCATCGCCGATCTCGGCTCGGTCGCCGCGTTCAAGGATGCGTTCAAGGCGGCGGGCGCCACGCAGTTCGGCTCCGGCTGGGCGTGGCTGGTCCTGGCTTCGGACGGGAAGCTGAAGGTCACCAAGACCCCGAACGGCTCGAACCCGCTGGCGACCGGGGAAGGCAAGGTCCTGCTCGGCTGCGATGTGTGGGAACACAGCTACTATCTGGATTTCCGCAACCGGCGTCCGGACTACCTGGCGAACTGGGTGGATCACCTGGCGAATTACGAATTCGCCGCGGCGCAGCTCGCGGCGGCGTAACGCTTCGGCCGGCCCCGTCGCGGGGCCGGCTACCCCGCGGCCGCGCCCGCCGCGACCAACCCGTCGATTTCCGCCGCGGCGAACCCGGCCTCGGCCAGGATCGTCCGCGTGTCCGCGCCCTGGGCGCGGGCCGGCGGGCCGGGGTCGGCCGGCCGACCGTCCGTGAGCACGGTCGAGCGGATGCTGTGGATACGGCCCTCGGTGGGATGGATTTCCGTCCGCAGCAGACCGACCGCTTGCAGCTGCGGGTCCTCGGTCAGCGTTTCCAGCGTGTGGCAGATCGCGGCGGGCACGTCGGCGTCCTGGAAGATCGTCAGCCACGCCGCCGTGGGACGATCGCGCAGCGCCTCCCGCCGCAGCGCAAACCAGGCGGGCGCGTTGCGGAACCGATCGGCCACGCTGCGAAAACGTGGGTCGTCCAGCAATTCGCCGCGGCCGATGCCACGCAGGAAGCCGGCCACCTGGGCGTCCGTGTTCGCCGTGACCGTCATCCAGCCATCGGCGGTGCGCAGCGGCTGGTTGTTGGGATCGAGCACGCGCGAATCGCCAGACGGCCCCTGCGGGGGATCGAAGCTGGCCGGGCCGAGATGCTCGGTCAGCACGAAGGCCGCCATGGTTTCGTGCATCGGCACTTCGATCGCGGCGCCCGCGCCGTGGCGTGCGCGGCCGAACAGGGCGGCCAGGATCGCGCCGGCGGTGATCTCACCCACCACGTGATCGCACAGCAGCAGGGGCACGAAGGCGGGCGCGCCGTCGCGGCGGGCGGCGAGGCCGGCCACGCCCGAGACCGACTGGATCACGGTGTCATAGGCGGGCCGGCCGCGATACGGCCCGCCGGGGCCGAAGCCGGTGATGGTGCAATGGATCAGCCCTGGACGGGTGGCGCGCAGGCTGGCGGCATCCAGGCCGAGCCGCGCCAGGCTGTCGGGGCGGATATTGGACACGACCACGTCGCACCGGTCGATGATCCGCAGCAGTGCGGCGCGGGCCGCGGCGTGTTTCAGGTCCAGGCAGATATTGCGTTTATTGCGGTTGAAATGAAGAAACTTGCCGGACGTGCGCCCGCTCGGTGACGGGCCGCCCAGGCTGCGCAGCACGTCGCCTTCGGGGGATTCCAGCTTGATGATTTCGGCGCCGTAATCGGCCAGCCGCAAGGTGCAGGACGGACCGACCACGACCGAGGTGAGGTCGAGAATACGGATGCCGGCAAGGGGAGCGGGGGACATGGCGGGCCTGTACTGCGGTTCGTCCCCGGTCATAGCCGCCGCCCCGGATTTGCCCAAACCGGGAGCCGGAAGCTGCGTCATTCACCCCGGCGCATGGGGGGCAATCTCCACCGCATTCGCGTTATAGGTGGTGGCGCCACAGCGCGCGGCGTAATCGGCCGCAAGCGCGTTCGCCGCCCCGCCCTGGTCCACCCCATCGGCATCGGGCGCGAACCACGCCCCTTCCTTGATCGCGACCACGCCGGGCGCGATCCGGCGCGTCACCTCGGCGCGCAGCCGCACTTGCCCCTGGGCGTTGAACACCGTCACCGCCGCGCCGTGCGCGATCGCGCGCGGCGCGGCGTCATCGGGATGGATCCAGACCGTGTCCGGATCGATCCGCGCCAGCCCTGGCTGGTTGCCGTGGATCGAATGGGTGCGGGCGCGGGATTTAGGCGAACAGAGATGCAGCGGATAGGCCGGGGAAGGCGCGGCGCGCGGATCGAGCGGCGGCACCCAGGCGGGGATCGGCGGAATCGGGCCGAGGCCGCAAGGGTCCGGATCGGCCGCCAGCGCCGGGCAATATAGCTCGATCTTCCCCGAGGGGGTGGAGAACGGATAGGCGGCCCCCTCGCGGATTTCGCGCGCATAGGCCACGGCATCCTTGGGCGGGGCGAAGCGGGCCACGCCGGCGCTGGCGAAGGCGTCGAAATCATCCACCGCTTTCGCGGTCAGGTCGCGTAGCCAGTCAGCCTCGGCGCGGTCGTTGTAGCCGGCGATGCCGAGGCGGTCGGCAAGCGCGCCGAAAATGTCGATATCGTTGCGGCATTCGCCGACCGGCGCGATCGCCTGGCGCATATAGATGGCGTAATGCCCGGCACCGGCCCAGGGGGTATGGACGTCGTTCCTCTCCCAAAATGTGGTTGCCGGCAGCACGATATCCGCGTGCCGCGCCGTGGGGGTCAGGAAATGGTCCTGCGCGACGATGAATTCCACGCCGTCCAGGCTGGCCGCCATGCGCGCCGCGTTCGGCGCCTGGTTGAACAGATTGCCACCCGCCGCATAGATCAGCCTTATATCGGCGGGGTAGCCCCCGGCCCGCCCGCGCGCCAGCAGATCGGCCAGCAGCGGGGAGGCGACGCGCGCGTCGATCGGATTCGCCCCCGTCGGCAGCCGCGCGATCCCCGAAGCGCCGGTGGCGCCGTTGGAGGTGGAGGAATTGCCGCCCGCCACGCCGACATTCCCGGTGATGGCGGCCAGCCCGCAGGCGGCGCGGTGAAACTGCTCGCCCAGCGCGGTCCGTCCCGGCGCATACCCGGCCTGGAACGCGGCCGGGCGCGTGGTGGCGAAATCGCGCGCGAGGCGGCGCAGCGTCTCGGCCGGCACGCCGGTGATCGGCGCGGCCCATTCCGGGGTTTTCGCCACGCCGTCGGCAAGCCCAAGCAGGTAGCTGCGCCAGGAACTGCCCGCGACCGCGTCTTCCGGCAGATGCGCCTCGTCGAAGCCCAGGACGAAGCGATCGCAGAACGCCTGATCGTGCAGCGCCTCGGTCACGATCACCTGCGCCATCGCCAGCAACGCGGCGGTGTCGGTACCGGGGCGGATGAAGATGTGCTCATCGGCCAGTTGACGGCTGGTCTCGGTGCGCCGTGGATCGATGCAGACGATGCGGGTGCCGCGGCGTTTCGCTTCCCGAAGCCAGGCCAGGGTGCCGGTGCCGAACGTGCCGTCGCCGGGACTCCAGCCCCACATCAGGATCAGTTTCGAATTGGGAAAATCGGTCGGCTCGCGGCCCGCCGCCTTATGGCCGGTGCGCGGGCCATAGGTGGTGCGGATGGCAAAAATCTCGGCTTCGGCCGACATGTTCGACCACAGCACCGTGCAGCCGCCGAACATGTACAGGAATCGCTGCGCCGCGCTGCGCCCGTGCAGCACCGACAGGCTGCCGCTGCGCGAGGCGTCCAGGATCGCGGCCGGGCCATAGGTATCGCGCACGCGGCGCAACTGCCCCGCCACCTCGTCCAGGGCTTCGTCCCACGAAATCGGCGCGAAGGCGCCGGAGCCGCGCGGGCCGGTACGGCGCAGCGGGTGGAGCAGCCGGTCGGGATGGGCCATGCGCTCCACCTGCCCCACACCGCGGCCGCAGGCGGGTAGCGGCGGATGGTCCGGGTTCCAACGGCGCGCGTCGGTGGAGATATGCACGATCTTCCCGTCGCGGACATGCGCGTTGACCACGCAGCGCCCGCCGCAATTATGCCCGCAGGTGGAGGTGACGACGGTCTCGTCCGCGCTGCGCGGGGCGGGCCGGGGGGATTCGTAGATCGTGGCGTGGGACATGCCGCCACGCTAACGGCGCGCGCGGCGCCGCGCCAGGGTTGCGCACCAAGGTTGTGCACCAGGGTTGCGCATCAGGGTTCCGGCCCCCTCCCCGTCCCTGCTACACCGGTACGCCCCAGCCCGGACCCGCGCCATGACCTATCTGATCGCCGACGACCTTCCCGCCGCCCCCGCCGGCGCCCGGTTCCGCGCCCTGCTGGCCCGGCCGGAGATCCTGCAACTCCCCGGCGCGCATAACGGCATCGCCGCGATGCAGGCGCGCCAGGCGGGGTTCGAGGCGGCGTATCTGTCGGGTGCCGCGATGACCGCGCAGATGGGCCTGCCCGATCTCGGCATCATCACCGTGGACGAAGTCGCGTTCTTCATCCGCCAGCTATCCCGCGCCTCCGCTCTGCCGATCCTGGTCGATGGCGATACCGGATACGGCGAAGCGCTGAACGTGATGCACATGGTCCGCTGCTTCGAAGATGCCGGCGCCGCCGCGGTGCATATCGAAGACCAGTTGCTGCCCAAGAAATGCGGCCATCTGAACGACAAGAAACTGGCCGATCCGCACGACATGGCGGCCAAGATCGCCGCCGCCGCCCGCGCCCGGCGGCATCTGTTCGTGATCGCCCGCACCGATGCCGCCGCGTCCGAAGGCATCGACGGCGCCGTCGCCCGCGCCGAGCTTTATCTGCAAGCCGGCGCCGACGCGATCTTCCCCGAGGCGCTGACCACCGCCGAGATGTTCCGCGCATTCGCCGCCCGCGTGCGCGCGCCGCTGCTCGCCAACATGACCGAGTTCGGCCGCACGCCGTTCTTCACCGCCGCCGAGTTCCAGGACATGGGCTACAGGATGGTGATCTGGCCGGTCAGTTCGCTGCGCGTGGCGAACCAGGCGCAGGCCGAGCTCTACGCCGCCCTTCGCCGCGACGGCGGCACGCATAACATGGTCGATCGGATGCAGACCCGCGCCCAGCTCTACGACACGATCGGCTACCACGCGTTCGAGGCGCTGGACCATTCGATCGCCCGCACGATCATTCCTGAAGCGATGCCGCAGCAGCGCGCGTGACGGCCCCGCTGTATATCGGCAGCGAGATCTACCGCGGTTCCAGCTACGGTCCGAAGCACCCGCTGGCGGTGCCGCGCGTGTCGGTCTGCACCGATCTCTGCCGCGCGCTGGGCTGGTTGCCGGATGCGGCGTATCGCGATGCCCCGTGTGCCGACGATGCGGCGCTGACCGCGTTCCACGACCCCGGCTACCTCGCCGCGCTGCGGCGGGCGGAAGCGACGCAGCATGTCTCGCCCGAGGATCGCGCCCGCTACCGCCTGGGTGTGGAGGGAAATGCGATCTATCCGGAGATGTATCGCCGCCCCGCCACGTCCGCCGGCGGGGTGCTGCTGGCCGCGGCACTGACCACGGATGGCGGGATCGTGCATTGTCCGGGCGGTGGCACGCATCACGGCCGGCCGGATCGCGCGTCCGGGTTCTGCTTCCTCAACGACCCGGTGCTGGGGCTACTGGCCTGGCGCCGGTCGGGCCTGGAGCGGATCGTGTATCTGGATACCGACGCCCATCACGGCGATGGGGTGGAGGATGCGTTCGCCGCCGATCCCGCGGTGCTGACCATCAGCCTGCACGAGGCGGGGCGCTGGCCTTTTACCGGCACCGCGCACGCGCCCGGGATCCGCAACTTCCCGCTGCCGGAAGGATGCAACGACAGCGAATACCGTCAGCTTCTGGACCACGCGGTCCTGCCCGCGATCCGCGCGCATGACCCGCAGGCGATCCTGTGGCAGGCCGGCGCGGATGCGCTTGCCGAGGACCCGCTGGCGCGGTTGTCGCTGTCCAACGACATCCACCGCCATCTGGCCGCGACGCTGCCGGCGCTGGCGCCGCGGCTGATCGTGCTGGGCGGTGGCGGCTATAACCCCTACGCCACCGGACGCTGCTGGGCGCTGATCTGGGGCACGTTGAACGGCCACGCCATCCCCGCGCAGTTGCCGCCCGCGGCCGAGGCGGTCTTGCGCGCGCTGCGCTACGATCGCGCCGCCGGACGCAGCCCGCCGGCGCATTGGTTCACCACGCTGCGCGATCTTCCCCGCCCGGGGCCGATCCGTCCCGCCGTCACCCGCTTATCGGAGCCGTCCGCATGAACCGCCGTTTCCTGATCGCCCTCGGGCTGCTGGCCCCCGCCGTCGCGCTGGGCCAGGCGCTGCATCCCACCGGACCGCAGCCGGAACTGCCGCGCGCGCCTTTGTCCATCGTCACCAGCGCCGGCAAGACGCGGGTATTTCACGTGGAGGTCGCGCGCACCGAGGCGCAGGAGGTGACCGGCCTGATGTTCCGCGACCATGTCGCCGCCGATGGCGGGATGCTGTTCCTGTGGAAGCAGCCGATCATTTCGCGGATGTGGATGGAGAACACGCTGGTGCCGCTGGATATGGTGTTCATCGCCGCGGATGGTCGGATCGACAGCATCCTGACCAACACCGTGCCGCGCAGCCTGCGGGTGCTGTCCAGCCATGGCAAGGTGATCGCGACGCTGGAACTGGCCGGCGGGACCACGGCGCGGCTTGGGATTACGGTGGGGGACAAGGTGGCGCTGCCGGCGGGCAACGGAGCGGCGAAGGGGTGACGCGGCGCGGCGTAGGTCCCGAACCCACCCGCCCCGCCCGACGCGCCCGAACTGCCCGTCATGGCCGGGCCTGACCCTACCGCATCCACACATCTCATTGGCCGACCGAATCAAGAGCGTCCCTTCCACGGAATCCGGCGGTCTCCTTAGTATTGACAAGTGTTCGGGAGCAGTCAGTAAATTCCCGGATAGTAACGATAAATCCCGACCAACCTGTTGCTTAATAAAGGGTTCCAGAGATGTGTGAATCCCGCAGGGTCAAGCCCGGCCATGACGGGACGGGTTCAAGCCTGGCAGCGCGTCAGCCTCTCGCCGGGTTGGGATGACACGGGGAGGCTTCGGCCTGTCGGGGTCACCGGGGACACAAGCCAGCAGGTTTTTCTCGTGCAACCCCGGGAATCCTAACCCCACATTAGGGTTTCCCTCCTATAGCTACCCACTCGCCTCCCCGGTGCCCCCACTCCGTGTCGACCGCCGAGACCTGTCCCGCGCCGATCTTCAGCCTCACCGGCGTCTTCCGGCTGTTGCTGGCGTGCTTTATCGCCCAGGCGCCATGGACATTCCCGCGCGGGCCGCTGCTGGACGCGGTCTGGCGCCGCATCCAGCGCCTGGGCGCGGAGCTGTGCTGGCTCGCGGGGACCGCGCCACGGCGCGCCGCGCCGGCCACGCCCGCACCCACCCCCGCAATCCCATTCAACCCCACGCCCGACCCCGCCCTGGGCGCGGCCAAGCCGCCGCGCCGCGAACCCGACCAACTCACCGTCTTGCAGGTCACGCGCGAGCATGGCTGGCTGGTCAGCATGATGCCGAACCTGGACCCGGCGGTGGAAGCGTTCGAGCAGTTCCTTCTGGGCACGCGCCCGGACGATCTGCTGGACGCCGACCCGCGCTTCGCCGGGCTGCTGCGCCGGCTGGGCTGGATGCTGGGGGTGAACCCGGACCTGCTGCCGCCGGCATACTGGCCCGACCCGCCGACCGCGCCGCTGCATCCCGACGAACTGCGCCCCGCGCCG
>DAHWDR010000413.1:0-3063 GCA_027330745.1 Acetobacteraceae bacterium
GCGTTAGCCAATCGTTAGGGTGTTCCGCCTAATCTTCCCGCATGATCGCTCCGATCTCGCTCGCGGCTTTCTCCTCCGTCCCCGGCATCGGTGCCGCCGGCCCGCCGCTGCTCGCGCCGCCGCGCGCGGCAGGCGGCAGCGCCGGGTCTTCCCCGCTCGCGCCGTTCAAGGCCACGGCGCCACCGGCGTCCGGCCAGGTGCTGCCGCGCGGGTCGCTGCTGGATCTGTCGGCGTAGCGCCTCAGAACGCCTGGCCCAGGCCGATATACAGTTCGAACGCCCCGCTATTCGGCATTCGCACCGCCGGCACCGCCACCTGCACCCGGATCGGCCCGATCGCGGTGTAATAGGCGGCGCCCACGCCCACGCCCACGCCGAAGCGCGGTGCGCCGCCGGCAGTCACCGCGCCCGCGTCGGTGAACACCGAAAACCCCCAGTCCCGCCCGATCCGTTGGCGGAACTCCGCCCCCGCGGTCGCGATCTCGGTCCCGCCGACCGGCGTGCCGTCGGCGAATTGCGGCCCCAGCGACTGGAACCGATAACCCCGCACCGTCCCCGAGCCGCCCGCATAGAATCGCTGATCCGGCGGCAGGGCGAAGGACGACCGGGCGCCCACCACGTCCCCGGCCAGGCCACGCAGCGCCAGCACGCCGCGTCCCGCGCCCTCCAGATCCAGATAGGTCGACCCCGAGATTTCGGCGATCAGCACCGAAGTATGTCCCAGTAGCGACTGCGTGGGCGCCAGCAGCAGGGCCGCCCGCGCCCCGTGCGTCGGGTCCAGCCGGCTGTTCGCACTGTCGTAGCGCAGCCAGATCGGCAACCGCAGCAGGTAATAGGGGCGCGAGACACCCTCCTGAAGGATCGTCTCCTGCTCCCCGGCCACGCCCAGGCTCAGTGTCCAGTGCGGCGCCAGGCGGCGATTGAGCCGCGCGGCTTCGGTGATGGCGGTCTGGGTATAGGGGATCAGGGCCTGGTGCACCGCGCCCAGGTCCAGCTCCAGGGTCTGGCCCAGCCGGCCCCAATCGGGCGCGCGGTAGCGCGCGTCGGCCCGGTAGCCCGGCTGGATCATCGCGTTCCCTCCGGCCTGGAACGCGCCGGTCAGGTCCAGCTGGCGTGCCCTGCCGAACAGGTTGCGGTCGTGCCAGCCCGCGGTCAGTCCCAGTCCGATATCGGTGGAATAGGCGACCCCGGCGTCCAGACTATGCCGCGGCCGTTCCCCAAGGGCGAAGGTGACCGGCAGCGAGCCATCTGCGGCGGTGGTGGTGGCGGGCATGGCACGGGCATAGGACAGGATCGGCAGATCCAGCAGCGACTCCCGGGCCTGCGCCAGCGTCGTCGGGGTCAGGCGGCGGCCCTGATACGGCGCCAGCCGCCGGCGCAGGAACGCGGGCGAAAGGCCGCGCAGCCCGGTGAATCCGATCGCCCCGATTCGCACCCGCGGCCCGGGGGCGACCGCGAAGGTCACGTCCATCCGGTGCGTGTTTCGGTGCAGGATCGCCTGGTCCAGGCGCACCTGGGCCAGCGCGTAGCCCGCCGCCAGCAGGGCCGCGTGCAGCCGGTCCTCGGCGGCCAGCACCGAAGCGGCCCGGGCCGGGGCGCCTTGCGGCAGGTCCAGTGCGGCGCGCGCGGTGGCGGGCACCGGCCCGGACAGCACGACATGGCCCAGATGGAACAGCGGTCCGGGGACGAAGCCGACGGTCACGCGCGCGGGGCCGGGGGCAGCGTCCAGCCGGGCGATCAAGTCCGGGGAATCGAGCGCGATCCCGTCGATACCGATCGCCACCTGGCCCTGGTAGTAGCCGAATGCGTCCAGCGCGGCGCGGAATCGCGCCTGGTCGGCGCGCGCGCGGGCCACCAGGGCGAACGGCCCGACCGGGGCCGACACGCGCAGCGCGCGCAGTTCCGAACTGGCGGTCAGGGCCGCGGCCAGACCCGGGTCGGCCGCTTTGCCCAGGCTGCGCGTGTCCAGGCTGAGCGTGTAGGGATGCGGTGCCGCGGCAGCCAGGACCAGTAGCGCGAGCCCAGCGGCGCGGCGGAGGAGGGGCGGCGTCATCGCGCCACCTGTATCATACCCGGCGCCGGCGTATCGCCGCCGTGAGCGCGGGATGTCTTCGCAACATCACGTCGGTGCCATTGTCCTGTCGCGGGCGGGGGATTACGTCCTGGTCATGGATCAAGCGCCCCGCCGTCTGCGCCGCGCCGAAGGCCCCATGATCCCGCCGGGAGGCGGAATGGATCCGGCCACCGGCGACTGGCTGTTCCGCAAGCGTCATCAGCGCGTGCTGCTCGGCTCGGCGCGCGCGATCCTGCGCGCGGTCGCGGTGCTGCTCTGGACGGTGCCGGCGATGGCGGTCCAAGCCGTGCTGCTGGTGCTGCCGGGGCAAGCGAAGGCCGGGTTTCCGCGGGTCTACTGGGCCGGGGTGTGTCGGTTGCTGGGGCTGGGCGTGCGGGTGATCGGGGTGCGTGCCGCGGCCCCGGGACGCGGCGTGGTGTTCGTTTCCAATCACTCGTCCTGGCTGGATATTCCGGTGCTGGGCGCGGAACTGTCCGGCTGCTTCGTGGCCAAGTCCGAGGTGGCGGCCTGGCCGGTGGTCAACCGGGTGGCGCGGCTGGGGCGGACCGAGTTCGTCTCGCGCCGGCGTGGCGCGACGGCGCGCGAACGCGACGCCATGCGCGCGCGTCTGCAAGCGGGCGATAATCTGGTGCTGTTCCCCGAAGGCACTACCTCGGACGGTTCGCGGGTGATGGCGTTCCGCAGCGCCTTCTTCGCGGTGGCCGAGGGGGAGCAGCCGCCGCTGCTGCAACCGGTCTCGATCGTCTATGACCGGCTGGCCGGGCTGCCCACCGGGCGGGCGACGCGGCCGCTGTTTTCCTGGTATGGCGATATGGACCTGGCCGGACATTACTGGCGGCTCGGCCGTCACCGGGGGATGCGGGCGAGTGTGCTGCTGCACGCCCCGATCGACCCGAGCCTCTATCCCGACCGCAAGGCGTTGGCCGCCGCGGTGTGGCGCGTGGTGGCGGACGGGGCGGCGACGCTGCGCCAGAACCGCCCGGCCACACC
>DAHWDR010000279.1:0-1811 GCA_027330745.1 Acetobacteraceae bacterium
CACGATCTGCATCCGCCGCCGGAAATGCCGCAGCGCGGCGCCGGACAACGCGGTGATGTCGGTGCCGTCGAACACCACCCGCCCCGCGGATGGTTCGATCAGCCGCAGCACCAGCCGCGCGGTGGTGGATTTGCCGGACCCGGACTCGCCCACGATCCCGAGCGTCTCGCCGCGAGCGAGATCGAACGAGATGTCATCGACCGCCGCCACCTCGCCCACCTGGCGGGCCAGGACCAGGCCGCGGCGGATCGCGAAGCGGCGCGACAGATGCACGGCTTCCAGGAGCGCGCTCATGCAGCAACCGGGACGCGGCGGCATAGCGCGCGATGGTCGGGGGTGAACCGATGGAGTGCCGGCGGGGCGGCGGCGCAGGCGGGTTCGGCCAGCGCGCAGCGCGGGTGGAAACGACAGCCTGCCGGCATCGCTGCGGCGGTCGGCACGTTGCCCTCGATCGCCAGCAGGCGGGTACCGCGCGCCGCGGCGGCCGGGGCGGAGCCGATCAGGCCCAACGTGTAGGGGTGCTGCGCGTCGGCGAACAACGCGGCGGCGGGGGCCTGTTCGACCACCTGGCCGGCATACATGACCGCGACCGCGTCGGCCATGCCGGCGACCACGCCAAGGTCGTGGCTGATCAGCAGCAGCGCCATGCCGGTCTCGCGCTGGAGCGATTTCAGCAGTGCCAGGATCTCGGCCTGGACGGTCACGTCCAGTGCGGTGGTGGGTTCGTCGGCGATCAGCAGATCGGGGTGGCACACCAGCGCCATGGCGATCATCACCCGCTGGCGCTGCCCGCCGGAAAGCTGGTGCGGGTAATCGTCGAAGCGGCGGGCGGGGTCGGGGATGCGCACGCGCTCCAGCGCCGCCACGGCGCGGTCGCGCAAGATACGGGCGGGGACGCCGGGTTCGTGAGCGGCGATCGCCTCGGTGATCTGCGCGCCGATCGGATGCGCGGGATTGAGGCTGGTCATCGGCTCCTGAAAGATCATCGCGATGCGCCGGCCGCGCAGCGCGCGCAGGGCGCGCGGGGGGAGGGTCGGCAGCTCCTGGCCGTCGAAGCGGATGGAGCCGGCGGCGATACGGCCGGGCGGCGGGACCAGGCCCATGATGGAGAGCGACAGCATGGATTTGCCGGAGCCGGATTCGCCGACGATGCCGAGCGTGCGGCCCCGCTCCAACGTGAGGTCCACCCCGTCCACGGCGGCGACGTTGCCGGGGAACACGGTGCGCAGACCGGTGATGGAGAGGAGGGGGAGCATCCGGGCCATGTGCGGGGCGTGCGGGCTGGGCGTCAAGCACAGTGTGGGCTCCGGGGCGTCGCAGGCAGGTGACACCCGGGGTGGGGGTGCCGCGCGGCTTCGGCCTGGCCGGTTTGCGGTTGCCGCCAGGGGTATCGCGGTGCTCTGCCGGTCGGGGGGGGCCGCTTGCCGCCGTCGCGGCCCGCACCACGCGCGATAAGGGCCAGGGGGCGCTATTTGTTCCTATATCGCAACATTTAGGATGCGCGTTTTCCCCCGCTGGATCAGACGGAATTTTCCGCGGGGTCCCCGAGGGCGGGTTCGGTGCCGGATTCCGTGCCGGGTTCGGGCGCGGGTAGCGCCGCGCGTTCGGCGCGTTCGGCGCGCAGCCGCGCCTCCAGCATCTCGTACGCCATCTGGTTCACCCGCAGACATCGCGCGAACCCGCGCGGCGCGGGGCGCAGTTCGTCGGGATGCAGCGGCGCGGTCGGCGGGTCGGGCCAGTATGCCGGCGGCAGCAGGTCCGGGTTCACCCCCAGCATCCAGCCCAGCCGGCGCAGCAGCCCGGCGAAGCGC
>DAHWDR010000290.1:0-3856 GCA_027330745.1 Acetobacteraceae bacterium
CGGCCGGCAAGGTGCGGGTCCAGGCGGCGATCGCTGCGTCCAGCGCGGCGCGGTTCGCGCAGCGGAGCGCGTTGGTGGCATAGATGGGGTTGCGCGCCAGCTCCGGCCGGGCGATCGCGGCGCATAACCGGGCAAAGATCAGGTCCGAGTTCCCCGCGATCGCCAGCCACTTGCCGTCCGCGCAGGGATAGGTGTTGGTCGGCGCCGCAGTCGGGATCGCCGCCCCGGCGGGCTGGCGGATGCGGCCGTCCAGCGCGTATTCCGGCAGCATCCCTTCCGTCAGGCTGAACACGCTGTCCACCAGGTTGACATCGATCACCCTACCGCGCCCCCCGGGCAGCTTGGCCTCGCCCGCGGCGTCGCGCTGCCACAAAGCGGCCAGCAACCCGATCGCGGCATACATCCCGGCCAGATCGTCGCTGATCGAAATCCCGCACCGCGGCGGCGGCAGGTCCGAGGACCCGGCGGGATGCGCGGTCAGGTGGCGCAGCCCGCCCATCGCTTCGCCGATCGCGCCGAACGCGGGCTTGTCGCGATACGGCCCGTCCTGGCCGTAGCCGGAAATGCGCGCGATCACCAAGCGCGGGTTCACCCCATGCAGCACGTCCGGCCCCAGGCCGAGGCGTTCCATCTGGCCGGCGCGCAGATTTTCCACCAGCACATCGGCGCGGGCGGCCAGACGCAGGGCCACGTCGCGCCTGCGCTTCAGGTCCAGCTCCACCGAAAGCTTGTTGCGGCCATGCACGCTGAACCAGACCGAGTGGCCGTCTTTCGCCGCGCCCCAGCCGCGGAACGGATCCCCGCCGGGGGGTTCCACCTTGATCACCTCGGCGCCGAGATCGGCCAGGATCCGGGTGCAGAAAGGCGCGGCGATATAGTGGCCGAGCTCAAGCACCTTCAGCCCGGAAAGCGGACCCGAGCGCGCGAAGTTTTTTTCCATTGCCGCGTTCCCTCAATCTTTTCGTAACTACCTGGGGGGTAGAACCACATCACGGAGCTGGTTCGACGTGCCGGCTTCCTGTTTCCTCCCCGAATGGCGCGCAGGTCGCGCCCAACTCAGGGCGGCGCGCCCCCCGCGCCGCCCTGGTTTTTTTATGCCGGCCTCAGCCGCGCAGGATGGTGCGGCCGGCGTAGCGCGCGGCCGGACCCAGTTCGGCCTCGATCCGCATCAGCTGGTTGTATTTCGCGGTGCGGTCACTGCGCGCCAGGCTGCCGGTCTTGATCTGTCCGCAATTCGTGGCCACCGCCAGATCGGCGATGGTGGTGTCCTCGGTTTCGCCCGAGCGATGGCTCATGACCGCGCGGTAGCCGGCGCGATGTGCCAGCTCCACCGTTTCCAGCGTTTCCGACAGCGTGCCGATCTGGTTGACCTTGACCAGGATTGCGTTCGCCACGCCGGCGGCGATGCCGCGACGCAAGCGTTCCGGATTCGTGACGAAATTATCATCGCCGACCAGCTGGAGCTTGCCCCCCAGCACGGAGGTCAGATGCGCCCATCCGTCCCAGTCATCTTCGGCGCATCCGTCTTCAATCGAAACGATTGGGTAGCGTGCCGCCAGGTCGGCCAGGTAGTCGGTCATGCCGGCGGCATCCAAGGTCTTGCCCTCGCCATCCATGCGATAGGCGCCGTCGCGGTAGAACTCCGACGCAGCGCAATCGAGTGCGAAGGTCACGTCTTCGCCGGGCCGATAGCCCGCGCGCTCAGCGGCACGGGCGATGAACGCCAGCGCCGCGTCGGCGGATTTCAGGTTCGGCGCGAAGCCGCCCTCATCGCCGACATTGGTGCCGTGGCCGGCGTCATGCAGCCCCTGGCGCAGCGCATGGAAGATCTCGGACCCCATCCGCACGGCGTCCGCGAAGGTGCCGGCGCCCACCGGCTGGATCATGAATTCCTGGATGTCGATCGGGTTGTCGGCGTGGCGCCCGCCATTGATGATGTTCATCATCGGCACCGGCAGCGTGCGCGCATAGGCGCCGCCGACATACCGATACAACGGCTGGCCGGCTTCCAGCGCCGCAGCCTTGGCGCAAGCGAGCGAGACGCCCAGGATCGCGTTGGCACCAAGGCGGGATTTGTTGGGTGTGCCGTCCAGATCGATCAGGATTTCGTCGATCCGCACCTGCTCGGACGGGTCCATGCCGCCGACGGCGTCGAAAATCTCGCCTTCCACGTTGGCGACGGCCTGGGTGACGCCCTTTCCGCCGTAGCGGGATTTGTCGCCGTCGCGCAGCTCCACCGCCTCATGCGCGCCGGTGGAGGCGCCGGACGGGATTGCGGCGCGACCCAGCGCGCCACTGTCCAGCGTCACGTCCACCTCGATCGTGGGGTTGCCGCGGCTGTCGAGGATTTCGCGGGCGGTGATATCGGCGATGGCGCTCATGGCGGTGGCTCCGTTGCGGCGAACGGGCGGTGCCTACCATGCGGGGGGCGGCGGTGCCACCGCCAGGGGATGACGTCCCGGGCATGGCCCCAAGCGGAGGACAAAAAAATGGCGGGGCTTGTGGCCCCGCCAAGTTTAGGGAGGAAACGTCCAAGAAAGCAGCCAGCGCGGCCGAAGCCGCATTGCTGCGATGCACAATCTAGGCGGAGGGGACGGTCGGCGCAAGCATTATTTTGCATTGCAGCATTGCACAGCGCCGGGGTAGGGATTTGTTAAGCAATTCCCCGTAAGTCACAGAGGATGCGCGGATTTCTGCCGTTTTTTGGACTTCTGGCCATGGCCCCCACCGCGGCGCTGGCCGAGCTGGGCGCGCCTCCGGGGGAGATCATGGCGCGGGTTCCGGCGGGCCGGGTGCCCGCCGGGCCGTTCTGGCAGGAGCCCATGTCGCCGGGCCTGGTCCCCGATGCGGCACGGCGCGCGCCGGCTGCGGCGGCCGATGCCGCACCGGCCCTGGCTTGCCGCGCCGCGATCGCGCGCGCTGAGCGCGCCCAGGCCCTTCCGCATGGTTTGCTGCAAGCGATCGCCCTGGTGGAAACGGGACGGCGGGTGCGGGGCCAGGCCCGGGCGCAGCCCTGGCCTTGGAGCGTGGATTTTGATGGGCGCGGGGCGTTTTTCGCGTCCCCTGCGGCGGCGATCCAGGCGGTGCAGGCGGCGCGCGGGCGCGGGATGCGCTCGATCGACGTTGGCTGCTTGCAGGTCAATCTGCTGCACCATCCGCACGCATTCGCATCCCTGGAGCAGGCGTTCGATCCCGCGGCCAACGCGGCCTATGCGGCGCGGTTCCTGCGCGCGCTGTACGGGCAGACGCATGATTGGGGCCAAGCGGCGGCAGCGTATCATTCGCAGACGCCGGCTCTGGCGGGGCCATACCGGGCGCGCGTGATGCAGGCCTGGGCGGGGCTGGGCGGACCGGCGGACCAAATCACGCCGACGCCGGTTGCGGCGAGCAGTCCGTTCGCCCCGCTGACGCCGCTGGCGTTGACAGCCCCGCTGCTGCCGGGGGGATACCGGATTTTGCGCGCCGCGCCGACGGGTGGGGTGGCGCCGCCGGGGCGCGGGCTGGCGGCCTATCGGGCGCGGCCGATCGCCATCGCCCGGCGGGGCAGTTGATCGCCACCGGAAGCACCGCAACAGGGAGCGCCGCCGCACCCTTCCGACGACCGGGTTTGCTCCCGCGGTCCCGACGAACCGATGTTCAGGCCGCGCGCAGGGCCGACGGCAATTCGGCGATCGCACGGTCGATCAGGGCCTGATCCTGCGCGGGCGTCAGATCCGTGGCGATCACGGCGCGAGCGGCGCTGGTCGCCACTTCCGCGGCGATCATCCGGACGTCATCCACTGCGGCCTTCTCGGCCGCGGCGATCCGGTCCAGGGCCATTTGTTCGCGCCGCTTCGCGCTGGCTTCGGCTTCCAGG
>DAHWDR010000312.1:0-3686 GCA_027330745.1 Acetobacteraceae bacterium
ATCGCCGGACGGTTCAAGGATTACATCTCGACCCCGAAATCGAACGGCTACCAGTCGATCCATACCGGCGTGACCTTGCGCCAGCCGCGCAACCAGAAGATCGAAATCCAGATCCGTACCCGCGAGATGCACGAGCAGGCCGAGGCGGGGGTGGCGGCGCATTGGCTGTACAAGCAGATCGACGCCTCGCCGCAGGAACTCCAGCAGCTGCGCTGGGTGCAGGACCTGCTGGAAATCCTTGAGAACTCGTCGGCGCCGGACGAGTTCCTGGAGAACACCAAGTTCGAGCTGTACGCCGACCAGGTGTTCTGCTTCACCCCCAAGGGCACGCTGATCCCGCTGCCACGCGGCGCGACGCCGGTGGATTTCGCCTATGCCGTGCATTCCCAGGTGGGCGATGCATGCGTCGGCGCCAAGGTGAACGGTCGGCTGATGCCGCTGCGCTATCAGCTGCAGAACGGCGACCAGGTCGAGATCATGACTGCGCGCGGCGGCACACCGTCGCCGGCCTGGGAGCGCTTCGTCGTCACCGGCAAGGCGAAGGCGCGCATCCGCCGCTTCGTCCACCAGCAGCAGCGGCAGGAATACCTGGACGCCGGCAAGGGCGAACTGGCCAAGGCGTTCCGCAGCGCCGGGGTGGACGGCTCGGAGAAGGCGCTGGAACCGGCGCTGAAGGCGCTCAAGCAACCCGGGATCGAGGATCTGTACCTCGCCGTCGGCAACGGCAATATCAGCGCCCGCGACGTGGTCCACGCCGCCTATCCCGAGCTGCGCCAGACCCCGCGCGGTCCGCGCATGGTCCCGACCCTGGCCCCGCGCCCCGTCGCGAAGGGGGAACGCGCGGACGGGACGATGCCGGTAACCGGGCTGATCCCCGGTATGGCCTTCCATTTCGCCGGCTGCTGCCATCCGGTGCCGGGTGACCCGATCGTGGGCATCGTCGCCACCGGCCGCGGCGTGACCATCCACGGCCGCGACTGCCAGACCCTGACCAGCTTCGCCGCGACCCCGGAACGCTTCATCGAGGTGGGCTGGAACCTGGACGCGGCCGGCAAGGGGGGCGCGCATACCGCGCGGGTGAGCGTGATCGCCGACAATGCCGGCGCCGCCCTGGCCGATATCGCAAACAGTCTGGCGAAGCAGGACGGGGTGGTGGCCAATCTGAAAATCGTGAACCGCCAGCAGGATTTCCTGGAGGTGCTGGTGGATGTGGATGTGCGCGACCTGGCGCATCTGGCGAAGGTGATCGCCGGACTGCGCGCCACCGGCGGAATCAAAAGCGTGGAACGGGCCCGGGGATGATACCGAGGATGATACTAAGGATGCTACCGGCCCCGCCGCGGTCATCCGCCGCCGGCCCGCGCGTGTCATGATCCTCGGCCTCGGCTCCGACATCTGCGACATCCGCCGCATCGAGGCCGCGATCGCCCGCCACGGCACCCGCTTCCTGGAGCGCGTGTTCACCGACACTGAGCGCGCCAAAGCCGCCCGCCGCACCGAACGGATCCAGGCCGCCACCTTCGCCAAGCGCTTCGCGGCCAAGGAGGCCGCGGCCAAGGCGCTCGGCACCGGCTTCCGCCGCGGCGTGTTCTTCGCCGATCTTGGGGTGGTCAACCTCCGCTCCGGCCAGCCGACCTTGCACATGACCGGCGGGGCCGCGGCCCGGCTGGCCGCGATCACGCCGGCGGGAATGGTGGCCGCGGTCGCGCTGACCATGACCGATGAATACCCCTATGCCTTCGCCCAGGTGATCATCTCGGCCGTCCCCGCAGCCGCCGAGCCTTGACTCCCGGCCGCCGCGGCGTATGTCTCGGCTCGGGCATCCTTTGTTCGGATGCCGTGTCCGCCTGTCCGCAACCCGGCGCCTGCACCAGCGCACGCGCAAGTCGTGTTCCAGAACCGAACAGCCCGTTGGAACGCGCAGACCAGACGAGCCCGCCCGGCCCCGCCGGACGAAGCCGCTCCGTCACGGAACCCGCATCACACATGGCCTCCGCCGCACTGCGCACGCCTATCGCCGATCATTTCATGGGCGAAAGTTTCGCCGACCTCCTCGATGAAACCCTGGGCCGGGATTCCGGCTTCGAAGGCTCCGTTGTCTCGGGGCGCGTCGTCCGCCTCGATGACGAATTCGCCGTCGTCGATGTCGGCCTGAAATCCGAGGGGCGCGTTGCGCTCAAGGAATTCGGCCCGCCCGGCACCAAGCCGGACATCAAGCCCGGTGACATGATCGAGCTGTATGTCGAACGGTATGAAGACCGCGACGGCGCGATCGTGCTTTCGCGCGAGAAGGCCCGGCGCGAGGAAGCCTGGACCAATCTGGAAAAAGCGTTCGAGGCACAGACCCGCGTCAGCGGCACGATCTACGGCCGCGTCAAGGGCGGCTTCACCGTCGATCTCGGCGGCGCGGTGGCGTTCCTCCCCGGCTCGCAGGTGGATATCCGTCCGGTGCGCGACGTGACGCCGCTGATGGGCAGCCCGCAGCCGTTCCAGATCCTGAAGATGGACCGCACCCGCGGCAACATCGTCGTCTCCCGCCGCGCCGTGCTGGAAGAGACCCGCGCCGAACAGCGCTCCGAGCTGATCCAGGGCCTCAAGGAAGGCCAGATCCTGGACGGCGTGGTGAAGAACATCACCGATTACGGCGCCTTCGTCGATCTCGGCGGCGTCGATGGCCTGCTGCACGTGACCGACATCGCCTGGCGGCGCATCAACCACCCGTCCGAGGCGCTGCAGATCGGCCAGGCGGTCCGTGTGCAGGTGATCCGCTTCAACCCGGAAACCCAGCGCATCAGCCTGGGCATGAAGCAGCTGGAAGCCGATCCCTGGGAAGGCGTCGTGGCGAAATACCCGGCCGGGGCGAAATACACCGGCCGCGTGACCAACATCACCGACTACGGCGCGTTCGTGGAGCTGGAACCGGGCGTCGAAGGCCTGGTCCATGTCTCGGAAATGTCGTGGACCAAGAAGAACGTGCATCCGGGCAAGATCGTCGCCACCAGCCAGGAAGTGGACGTGATGATCCTGGACGTGGACGGGGCGAAGCGGCGCATCTCGCTGGGTCTGAAGCAGGTGCAACGCAACCCGTGGGAGGAATTCCAGGACACGCACCCGATCGGCTCGGTGGTGGAAGGGGAACTCCGCAACATCACCGAATTCGGCCTGTTCATCGGCCTCGGTCCGGATCTGGACGGCATGATCCACATGTCCGACATCTCCTGGGACGACGCGACCGAGGCGGCGATGGCGCCCTACCAGAAGGGCGACACGGTCAAAGCCAAAGTGCTGGACGTGGACGTCGAGAAAGAGCGCATCTCGCTCGGCATCAAGCAGCTGAAGGACGATCCTGCGGCCGGGGTGCTGGAGACGGTGCACAAGGGCAGCGTCGTCACCTGCGTGGTGACCGCGGTGCAGGCCAACGGCATCGAGGTGAAGGTGGACGACGTGCTGACCGGCTTCATCCGCCGCTCGGAACTCGCCCGCGACAAGTCCGACCAGCGTCCCGACCGGTTCGCGATCGGCGAGAAGGTGGATGCCAAGATCACCGCGGTGGATCGCGCCTCGCGCCGCCTGCAACTCACCATCAAGGGCAAGGAGATGGAGGAGGAGAAGCAGGCGATGGCGGAGTATGGGTCTTCGGACTCGGGCGCCTCGCTGGGCGATATCCTGGGTGCGGCGATCCGCCG
>DAHWDR010000314.1:0-3194 GCA_027330745.1 Acetobacteraceae bacterium
CCTGGCCACCAGCGGCCTGCGCGAGATGCGTGAGGCGCTCGCGCGCATCGATACCCGCGACGAAGCCACCGCGCTCGATCGCGTCGGCCAGGCGCTGACCGAAATCCTGGGTTTCACCGCGATGATCTCAGGACTCGCGGCCGAGAACATGGTGCGCGGCGGCGGGCGCCTGTTCCTGGATCTGGGCCGGCGCGTGGAGCGGGCCAGCGCGGTGGCGGCGCAACTGGCCGCGGCGCTGGATTTTCCGGGCGCCGCACGCCAGCCCGTGCGGGTGGAACACGGGCTGCGGCTGGCGCTGGAACTATGCGATTCCGCCATCACCTATCGCGCGCGCTACCTGGCGCTGGTGCAACCGGCGCCGGTGCTGGATCTGTTGCTGGCCGACGAAGGCAATCCGCGCAGTCTGGCGTTCCAGTTGGCTGCCGCAACCGCGATCCTGGAAGCGATTGCCGGAGGCGAGTCGGGCCTGGCCCCGCTGGCCGCCGGCATGCGCGTGGAGGTCGCGGAGATGGTGAGGGGGATCGCCGCGGCGGCGGAACCGGTGGTCGCCGCCGCAGCCCTGGCGCCCCGCCTGCTGGCGTTGCAGGACGCGCTGAGCACGCTGTCGGATCAGATCACGCGCCGCTATTTCGCGCTGCTGCTGACCAGCCCGACCGACGGGATGGCGGCGTGATCTACCGGCTGCGTCATGTCACGCGCTACGACTACCAGGCGGCGGTGGATCTCTCGGTGCATCTGGCGCATCTCTCGCCACGCGCGTTGCCGTATCAACAGGTGCGGTGGACCTCGCTCACCACCGATCCGCCCCTGTCGTGGCAGCGGCTGGTGGCGGATCATTTCGGCAATCCCCAGGTCTGGCTGTTCGTCGACTCCGCCCATGCGGCGCTGACCGTCACCGCCGAGGCCGAGCTGGTGCGCGCCGCGCCGCCGCAAGCGACCGGCACCGCGCCCTGGGATGCGCTGGCCGTCCCGCCCGACGTCGCCGAGTTCCTGGCCTCCAGCCCGCTCGCCCCGGCCCATGCGGCGGCCGGCGCCTATGCCGCCCCCAGCTTCCCGCCCGGCCGCCCGGTTGGGCCGGCGGTGGCCGACCTGACCCAGCGCATGTTCGCCGATTTCCGCTTCCGTGCCGGGGTCAGCACGATCGCCACGCCGCTCGACGACACGCTGCGCCGGCGCGAAGGCGTATGCCAGGATTTCAGCCATCTGATGCTGGGCATGTTGCGCCATCTGGGCGTGCCGGCGCGCTACGTCTCGGGCTATATCCGCACCCGGCCGCCGCCCGGCGGACGCAAGCGCCTGGGTGCCGATCAGTCCCATGCCTGGGTCAGCGTGTGGGACGGGGAAGGCTGGGTGGACACGGACCCGACCAACGGGATTCTCGTGGGCGAGGAACATGTCACCCTGGGCTGGGGGCGCGATTACAGCGACGTCGCCCCGCTGCGCGGCCTGATCCTGGGCGGCGGGGGCCAGCGGCTTTCGGTCGCGGTGGAACTGGATGAGGTCGGGCCGGGTTAGCCGCTATTCCGGATACCGCCACGGCGCCGGCGGCTGCGTGGCGTCGGTGTCCAACGTCCATTGCGGCAGCGCGATCCCATCGGCCACATCGGTGAACACCATCCGCATGCGCGAGCCGATGCCGATGCGCGCCACGTCCTCGGGCGGCGCCAGACGTCCATCCGGCGTGACCAGGTTGCCCACCACGCGCAGCGCCTCGTGCGGCGAGGGCTGGCCCGATTGCGTCTCCAGCTCCACCAGCAGCACCAGATAGGGCGTGAAGGGTTTGAACTGCGGCTGGATCGCGTGATGGATTTCGGTGTACGAGTGCACCGCGCCGCGCCCCTCCACCGCAGCCCAGGTCGCGCGCGGCGACGCGCACCACGGACAGGCGGTGGTGGGGGGATAGCGCAGCAGCGCGCATTCGTCGCAGCGTTGCAGATGGAAGCGATGCGCCGCGCAGTGACGGAAATACTCCAGGTTCTCGTGATCCGGATCGTCGATCTGCAACGACATCCCGAGATAGTCGGCTTTGATGCTCATTGGTTGGTTCCTTATCCGCGCCGCATGACCATGGCCGAGCCGGTCCCCGGCATCGCCCAACCGAGATTGGCGCTGACTTCCGCGTTGCGGACCTGGCGGCAGCCGCCTTCGTGATAATGGTACGTATGCTGACGCTTGCCGTCGGGGCCGATCGGACAGCTATCGTCCACGTCGTGGCGCAACTGGCGGACGTTCTCGATCACCATGTTCATCCCGTGCGTATAGCCCTCGCACAGATGTCCGCCGGAGGTGTTGTTCGGCCGCTTCCCACCCAGCCGCGTGATGCCGGAGGAGACATAGTGGCCCCCTTCCCCTTTCTTGCAGAACCCGTAATCTTCCAGTTGCAGCATGGTGGTGAAGGTGAACGCGTCATAAGCGCCGGTGACGTCGATATCGTCCGGCCCGACGCCGGCGTTGGGCCACAGAATATCCTTCGCGTAGTGCCCGGCGACGGTGGAGATGGGGCCGTGCTGGTAGTGCATGTCGGCGCGCGGCTTGCACACCCGGCCGGCGACGGCGCGGATCAGCGCGGGCGGATGGCGCAGGTCGCGGGCGCGTTCGGCCGAGGTGACGATGATCGCGGTGGCGTTGTCGGTCTCGACGCAGCAATCCAGCAGATGCAGCGGCTTGCAGATGAAGCGCGAGCCGAGCACGTCCGCCACCGTGAAGCGCTTCTTGTACAGCGCCTTCGGGTTGTTGGAGGCGTGCTCGGAATGCACCACCTTCACCATCGCCACCTGTTCCGGCGTCGTGCCGTAATCGTGCATGTGGCGCAGGAAGGTGGGCGCGAACATCTGCCCCGCACTCTGCCAGCCATAGGCGCGCGAATGCAGCATGTCGCCGTTCACCGGGGGCGCGGAGCGCGCGCCGGTGCCGCCGATGCGCACCTGGGAATAGCCGTTCATGGACCGGAAGATCGCCACCGTCTTGCACATGCCCGCCGCGATCACGCCGATGGCGATGCCGATCAGTGCCTCGGTGGAGGAGCCGCCGCCGAACACGTCCATGTAGAAATTCAGCCGGATCCCCAGATCGCCGGCGATGAACGGGGCGAAGGTGGAATCCCCGCTTTGATACGACAGCATTCCGTCGATATCGGCCGGTTTCAGGCCGGCATCGGCGATCGCGCTGCGCACCGCGTTGGTGCCCATGGCGCG
>DAHWDR010000347.1:0-4889 GCA_027330745.1 Acetobacteraceae bacterium
GCTGCTTCGTTCATCCATGCCAGCATCAGCACCTCCCCGGTGTCGTGCTGCTGGGCGATGGCGGCGACCAGGCCGGCGGCGTCGAAGCGGAGCGCGGCCAGGACGGATGCGGTGTCTTGTGTGCTCATACGTGCTATCTGGGCCGAACTGGCCCCGCGGCAAAGAGGAGGCGTGCGGACCGATGGATCAGGCGGCCGGAGTCTCGGGGCCGACGCGGCAGGCGGTGGCGCGGGCCGAGGCGCTGTGTGCCGCGCGCGGCGTGCGGCTGACCGCGCTGCGCCGGGACGTGCTGGGCCTGGTGCTGGACGCCGACACGCCCACCGGCGCCTATGAAATTCTGGACCGGCTGCGCCAGAGCCGCGGCGGCGCGGCGCCGCCCAGCGTGTACCGGGCGTTGGATTTCCTGTGCGCGCAGGGGCTGGTGCATCGGGTGGCGCGGCTGGCGGCGTTTGTCGGCTGCGTGGCCGACGCCGCCCCGCACGCCCACGCCCATGCCGCGCAGTTCCTGATCTGTCGCGGGTGCGGGCAGACGATCGAGCTGGCGGACCCTGCCCTGACCGCCGCCCTGACGGCTGCCGCCCGGCGCCACGGCTTCGCCATCACCGCCATCACCATCGAGGCCGAGGGGCGCTGTGCCGCCTGCGCCGGCCGACCGGAGACCCCGCCATGCCCCTGATCGCCGAAGCCCGCGAGGCCGCCGCCGCACGCCGCCGCGCCGCGTCCAACGGAACCGCATTCTGGTTCACCAGCTATCTTGGGCCGAACCGCTACAACCGCGCCGCTGCGCCCGCGGGCGAGGGCGCGCTGACCCCGGTCGGGTTCCTGGTGGAACAGGACCCGGAGACAACCGTGGCGGCGCATTTCCACCAGGCCGATCAGTTCCAGGTGATGGTAGCCGGCGGCGGGACGCTGGGGCGGCATCCGGTGGTGCCGGGCACCGTGCATTTCACCGGCGCGTTTTCGGCTTATGGGCCGATCCGGGCCGGGGCGGCGGGGCTCGCTTATTTCACCCTGCGCAACGGCTGGGATCCGGGCGCGCGCTACATGCCCGGCGCGCGGACCGATCTGCCGCGCGGGCGTCGGCACCGGGAGGCAGCGGGGGCCGAGATCGCTCCCGAGCCGGACGGGCTGGTGGCGGCGCGCCTGGCGCTGGCGCCGGGGGCACCGATGGCGGGGCCGGACCCGGCCGAGGGCGCGGGGATGTTCTGGGTGGTGCTGGACGGGGCGTTGGAACTGACCGGCGCGCGGCTGGGGCCGCGCTCCTGCGCGTTCGTCGCACCCGGGGAAGCGGTGCCGCAGGCACGCGCGGCGGCGGCGGGTGCGACGGTCCTGGCGCTGCGGTTTCCGCGGGCGGGGTAGCGCGGCGCGCGCCGGCGCTATCCGGCCGGGCCGGCTCAGCGCAGGCCGCGCGCGATATCCATCGCCCGCCGCAACAACGTCTCCGACGCCTCCGGCGTGCGGAACCCGCTATGCGCCGACAGCGTGACGTTCGGCAGCCCGGTCAATTTATGGCCCGCCGGCATCGGTTCGGTGTCAAACACATCCAGCGCGGCATGGCGCAGCCGCCCGGACGCCAGTGCCGCCAGCAACGCGGCCTCGTCCACCAGCGCGCCGCGCGCGGTGTTGACCAGGATCGCGTCGGGGCGGAGCTGCGCCAGGTGCTCGGCGCGGAGGAAGCCGCGCGTTTCGTCATTCAGAAGCAAATGCAACGAGATCACGTCGCTGTCGGCCAGCAGCCGCGGCAGGGGGACGAACTCCACCCCATCGCCAAGCCGCGGCGTGCGGTTCCAGGCCAGGACCCGCATGCCGATTCCGCGCGCGATCCGCGCCACCTCGGCGCCGATCCCGCCATAGCCGATCAGCCCCAGCGTCTTGCCGGTCAGCTGCGGGCCTTCCACCCGCGTCCACTGGCCCGCGCGCATGTCGCGGTCCATCCGCGCGATCCCGCGCGCGGCGGCAAACATCAGCGCGATCGCGTGCTCGGCGACGGCGGTGTCGCCATAGCCGCGGATGATGTGCACGGTGATGCCCAGCTCCGCCAGTTCCTCCGGGTTCATATAGCTGCGCGCGCCGGTGCCCAGGAACACGACATGCTTCAGCCCGCTGCAAAGGCGCAGCGCGGCGGTCGGCAGGTGGGAATGATCATCCAGGATGAAATCATATCCCGCAAGCAGCGCCGGAAGCTGCTCGGCCGGCGCCGCGGCCTGTTCGCGCACATCCACCACCGGGTCGTCGGCGCGCGCGACGCGGCGGAACACGGTGGCGAGATCATCGACGGCATCAAGAAACAGGCCGCGCATCGGGGCATCCTTGCGAGGGGAGATGGAACAGAGTGCGGCGCGCCGCGCCGCACCGCAACCGCCCGGCTTGGCACGATCGCCGTGCCTGCGGCGGCTCGCGAGACGAACCCTTCAGTGCCCCGCGCCGCCGCCCGAGAAATCCGGCGCCGCCAGCCCCGATTCCGCCAGCTGCGCCGCAAGCGCCGCTTGCAGCCGTGCCAGCCCCGCCGCGTCCCGCGCCTCGGCGCGCGCCACCAGCACCGCCTGGGTGTTGGACGCGCGGAGCAGCCACCACCCGTCCTCGGTCTGGACCCGCACGCCATCGGTTTCCATCACGCGCGCGCCGGCTTTGCGCAGCCGCGCGGCGACTTCGGTGATCACCGCGAATTTGCGGGTCTCCGCGCAGTCGAAGCGGAGCTCGGGCGTGTTCACCACCACGGGCAGGGCGGCTCGCGTCGCCGACAAAGACCCGCCCATGCGCGCGATCACGCCCAGCAGCCGCACCGCGGCATAGAGCGCGTCGTCGAACCCGTACCAGTGATCGGCGAAGAACAGATGCCCCGACATCTCTCCGGCCAGCGGCGAGCCGGTCTCGGCCATCTTCGCCTTGATCAGGCTGTGTCCGGTCTTCCACATCAGCGGCGTGCCGCCGGCGCGTGCGATCTCGTCGAACAGCACCTGGGAGGCTTTGACGTCGGCGATGATGGTGGCGCCCGGATGGGTGGCCAGCACGTCGCGCGCCAGCAGCACCATCAGCTGGTCGCCGAACAGGATTGCACCCTGGTCATCCACCAGGCCGATGCGGTCGGCATCGCCATCGAACGCCACGCCGACATCGGCGCCGTGGGCCGCGACAGCGGCGATCAGCTGGGCCAGGTTGGCGGGCACCGTGGGGTCCGGGTGATGGGCGGGGAAGGTGCCGTCGATCGGCCCGTTCAGGATGGTGTGGGTTCCCGGCAGGCCGGCCGTCAGGCGTGGCAGAATGTCCCCGGCGGCGCCGTTGCCGTTGTCCCAGACCACGTTCAGCGCGCGCGTGCCATCCCAGTCGGCCAGCAGCCGCGCGACATAGGCCGCGGACACGTCGATCATGCGCGCGCCGCCCGGCGCGGTATCGATGTCCCCGGCCGCGGATTGCGCGCCGAGGGCGGTAATCTGGTGGCCGAAGAACGGCTTGCCGCCGAAGGTCAGCTTGAAGCCGTTATAGTCGGGTGGGTTGTGGCTGCCGGTGACCATCACCGCGGCATCGGTGCCTTCGGTGGCGGCCGCGTAATACAGCAGGGGCGTGGGGCCGCGGCCGACGCGCAGAACCTCGGCGCCGGAGGCGGTCAGGCCCTCGACCAGGGCCGCTTCCAACGCCGGGCTGGACAGGCGTCCGTCATAGCCCACGGCGACGGACCGCCCGCCGGCGCGGCGGACCAGGGTGGCAAGGCAGCGGCCGATCGCGATGGCGTCGGCCGGGTGCAATGTGTCGCCGACGACGCCGCGGATGTCGTATTCGCGCAGGACAGAGGGGTGAAAGACGTGCGAAGCGGACATCGGCGGGGCGTGCTCCTGGGGCGCGGACGGGGGGCGGAGGATAGGCGGGATCGGGGGGTGGGGCTATCGGGGAGAGGCAACGGAGGCGGGAGAAAAATCCTCCCGCCCATCCTTGAATCCCGGTAACACATGCGGTACCTTCCGGCATGTCCGAGTTGCGCTACTACCTTCGCGGCGATGGTGAGAGCCCGTTCGAGGAGTGGTTTTCCGAGCTGGACGCGACGGCGGCGGCGAAGGTTTCGGTGGCACTGATCCGCCTGGAATAGGGCAATGTCTCCAACGTCAAGGGTGTGGGCGAGGGGGTGCTGGAATATCGGATCGATTGGGGGCCGGGATATCGGGTCTATTTCGGCCGCGCGGGCGAGGTTCTGGTGATCCTGCTGACGGGCGGGACCAAGCGGCGCCAGCAGCGCGACATCGCCACCGCGCGGGCGCTCTGGGCCGATTATCGGCGGCGACGGACACAGCAATGACGGGACGGGCTCCATGGCTTTGACGAAACGCTTCGAGGATCTGGTGCAGGGCCGGGTGGCACGAGACCCCGCCTTCGCGGTGGCGCTGCTGCGCGAGGGCATCGACCGGATGCTGGCCGGCGATATCGACGGCGGCAAGGCGATCCTGCGCGACTACATCAAGGCCACGGTCGGGTTCGAGGCCCTGGCCGCGGCGACCGCCACCCCGCCGAAAAGCCTGATCCGCATGTTCGGACCGCGCGGCAACCCGCAGGCGCGCAACCTGTTCGGGGTGATCTTCTGTTTGCAGCGCCAGGCGGGGGTGGAGCTGCACGTCGCGTGAGCGGCGGCGCTCACCCCTCCACGTAGCGCCGCAGGAACCCACGCACCGCCGGCGCAAGCTCGGGATGCTTCAGCGCGAACGCGATCTGCGCTTCCAGGAACCCGGCTTTGTCGCCGCAATCGAAGCGCCGCCCCTCGAAGCGCAACCCGTGGAACGGCTGGCGGCCGATCAATCGGGCCATGCCGTCGGTCAGTTGCACCTCGCCCCCGGCACCGCGATCCCCGCGCGCCAGTTCGGCGATCACCTCCGGCATCAGCACGTAGCGGCCGATGATGGACA
>DAHWDR010000376.1:0-6233 GCA_027330745.1 Acetobacteraceae bacterium
AATCCGAACCAGTTTGTCATCGTCCAGGCGGGTTATCAGCCGGATACCGCGCTGCCGTTCGTCGGCCCGATGCTGCGCAACGTGTTTGGCGCGCTTCTGGTCTCGACCGACGCGTTTCAGAACGAGCCGTATTGAGATGGCGATCCGCTTCCTGCGCGCCATCATCGCCGCCCGCCGCGGTGTCAGCGGGATCGAGTTCGCGATCGTGGCACCCGTCCTGGTCGCGCTGGCCACCGGCACGGTCGGCCTGACCGAGGTGATCCGCGCCGAAACCGACCTGGCCTCCGCCGCGCAGACCATGGCCCAGCTGATCGCCACGCAGGCCGTGGTCACCACCGCGCAGATATCGGATTTCTGCCAGGGATCGCTAGATGAGATGGAGCCTTATTCCACCACGGGCCTGCGGATCAGTGTTGCCAGCGTCACCCGTGGCGCGACCTCGGGCACCGTCGGAATCGATTGGCATAACGAGAGTTGCGGCAACGGTTCCGCGCTTACCATCGCGCCAACCCTGGCGGCGAATCTCGTGCCCTCCAACGGCGACAGCACGATCGTCGTGCAAGCGACCTACACGTTCCACAACCCGCTCTCGCTGGTACTGCCCGCCACCTTCTCCCTGACCGAAACCGCCTTCGCGCGCCCGCGGACGAACAGCACCGTCACCTACAACTGATCTCCCCCTCCCGCTTCATCGGAACCTCAACGATGCCCGCATTCATCGCACCGATCGTCGCCCAGCGCGCCCGCAAGTTTGCCGCGGACCGACACGCCGGAGTCGCGTTGCTGACGGGGCTGGCTATGGCCCCGCTCCTTCTCACGGCCGGGATCGCGATCGATCTCAGCCGGGTCACGCAGTTTCACATCGCACTGCAGCAGGCGAGCGATTCAGCGGCGCTCGCGGGCGCCGCGGTCTATAACAGCACCGGCAGCCAGACTGCCGCGCAGACCGCGGCGCAGAACTACATGACGCAGGCGATCGCCTCGCTGCCCAAGAATGACGGCGTGACCTACACCGCAACGCCTGGGACCCCGACCACCAGCGGGGCGATCACGAACTATACCGTTGCCATCGCAGCGAAGGCAGCCGTGCCGACCACTGTTCTGTCTTTCGTCATCCCGAGCATTTCGACCAACGTGGGTGCCACCGGGCTCAATCCGGTGATCACGCTGACCGCCTCACTCGGCAACTGGAAAAGCAGCGCCTGGGACGCCAACACGATCTATTGGTATGTTGTCCCGTCGAACGGGGGCCTGCCGGCCGCCTCTGCCATGCATAGCTTGTTCACCAATACCGGGCCGGAGCCGACCAGCCTGCCCGGCATCCAGATCACGGCGGGCCAGTCGATCGGCTTCGCGCTGAAGAACGTCACCGGTGGAATCCATGGCTACGGGTCGAACCAGTATGGCAGCCCGGAGGGACATACCAACTGGCTCTATTCGCAGCTTTCCCCGCCGAGCAAGCAGGCCTACCCGACAGTCGCGAAAAACTGCGCGCTGCAGATCGGGATTGCCACCACGTCCAAACCTACTCCGACCCAAAGCCCCGGCAGCTGTTCCAACGCCACACCGTCTGGCGCAACCGTGAACTGCGCGCAGACGCCCGGGCAGATGATCTACTTCTTCTGGAACGACATGGGCGGCGGCAAGGACGACTATGACTACAACGACGCTCAGTACAGCATCAGCTGCCCGAGTGCGCCCGCCAACAGCACGCTTGCCGCCGCGACCGGGACGGTCGTCCTGACCCAATAGCGGAAACGCCGTCCGCTACCCTTCGCCAGCCGCGAACCGCACCGCCTCCTCGGCCGCGCGGAACAGCGCGCGCGCCTTCTGCCGGCATTCCTCCTGTTCCGCCGCGGGATCGGAATCTGCCACGATCCCCGCCCCGGCCTGCACGTACATCATCCCGTCCTTCACCAGCGCGGTGCGCAGTCCGATGCAAGTATCCATCGTGCCGTTGGCGGCGAAATAGCCGATGCAGCCGGCGTAGATACCACGCCGCTCGCCTTCCAGCTCCTCGATGATCTCCATCGCGCGGACCTTCGGCGCGCCCGACAGCGTGCCGGCCGGGAACCCCGCGATCAGCGCGTCCAGCGCATCCTTCCCCTCCGCCAGACGGCCTTCCACGTTCGAGCTGATATGCATCACGTGGCTGAAGCGTTCCACGACGAAACTCTCGGTCACTTTTACCGATCCCAGCGCCGCCACGCGTCCGACATCGTTGCGACCCAGATCCAGCAGCATCAGATGCTCGGCGCGCTCCTTCGGATCGGCCAGCAATTCGGCTTCCAGCGCCTGGTCTTCCTCATGCGTCGCGCCGCGCCGGCGGGTGCCGGCCAGGGGCCGCAAGGTCACGATCCCGTCGCGCAACCGGACCAGGATCTCGGGGCTGGACGCGACGACGGAAAACCCGCCGAGATCCAGGTACACCAGGAACGGCGCGGGATTGATCCGCCGTAGCGCGCGATACAGCGCCAGCGGCGGCAGCGCGAACGGCGCCGAGAAACGCTGGCTCAGCACGATCTGGAACGCGTCCCCGGCGGCAATATATTCCTTCGCCCGCAAGGCCGCCGCCTTGAACGCTTCCGGCGTCATCGACGAGCCTGGCGCCGGCGGCGGCGGCAGGGCGACCGGGGGCGCCGCCCGTGGTAGCGGCCGGTCCAAGGCGGCCCGCGCGTCCGCCAGACGTGCCTGGGCCGCATCCCAGGCGGTGGCGGCCGAGACGCCCGGCCGCGGATACACCGGCGCCGCCAGGGTCAGTTCGTCGTTCACGTTATCGAAGATCGCGAACAGGGTGGGGCGGATCAGCAGCGCGTCCGGGATGCCGATCGTGTCGGCGTTCTTTTCCGGCAGCCGCTCCATCAGCCGCACCATGTCGTAGCCCAGGTAGCCGACCAGCCCGCCCGACATCGGCGGCAGACCTGGCGGCAAGTCCAGCCGGGTCTCGGCGATCAGCGCGCGCAGGCTATCCAGCGGCGCCGCTGCCTCAGCGACGAACGCATGCGGAGCGGAGGCGGCGTTGCGGTTCAGCTCGGCCTGCCCGCCGCGGCAGCGCCAGATCAGGTCGGGCTCCATGCCGATCACGGAATACCGCCCGCGTGTGGCCCCGCCTTCCACGCTTTCCAGCAGGAACGCGTTGGGCCGCCCCTGCGCCAGTTTCAGGAACGCCGCCACCGGGGTTTCCAGGTCCGCGACGCCGCGCCAGCTGGCCAGGGCGCCGCGACCGCTGTCGTAGAGCGCGCGGAACCCGGCAAAGCCGGCGGGGGGCGAGGCGTTCATGGCAGCACCTTCCTACTGACCATTGTTGACGAAACTATCCAGCTGGGCGTGGTCGACATAAGGCGCCGCGCGTACCCGCAAGGCCGCGGCAAAACCGGCCGCGACATCCTGGGCCATGCTCTGCGTCAGCACCTGGCGCAGCGCTGCCAGCTGATGTGGATGCGCTGCCGGATCCGCAGGCGTGACCTTGTCCAGGACTGCTACCAAAAATCCGGTCTTGGTTTGCACCATGGTGGGTGCACCCGGTTTCAGCCCGAACAGCACCTGGCGCAGCAGATCAGGCACGCCCCCGGTCGGCCCCTGGCGTTGCAGCGGCGGGGTCGGCTGCACCGCAAGGCTGGCGACCGCTGCGGCATGGGGGAAGGTTTCCCCGCCCTGCACCGCGGTCAGCACGCGCGTGGCGATACGTTCGGCTTCCTTGCGCCGCTGCGCGGCGGTCCATTGCGACGTCACCTGATCCTGCACTGCGGCGAAGGGCTTTACGCCGGGTTTGGTCTCATTCTCGACGGTCAGAGCGAAATAGGCGGTCCCGGCGCCCCCCGGCAGGGCGACTTCGTGCATTTCGGCCGGGGGTTCGCCCGGCGCGGTGGCGAAGGCGGCTTTCAGGATCGCGGCGCGCAGCGCGGCCGGGCCGGGCAGCGGGGCCGGTTTGCCTTCGGGCGTGTTGCCGGCCGCGTCGAGCATTCCGGTGGCGGCAATCAGGCCGATATCGCCGGGTAGCTTCCCCAGGCCCGCACCGGTGCCGAGCACGTCGTTGACCTGGTGTACCACGTCATAGATGCGGTTGGCGGCGCGATCGGCGCGCAGTTCCTTGGTGATCGCCGGCGTCGCCTGCGCCAGGGTCTGATTGGCGCCCGGCACGATCGCCGTGACCTCGAACAAATCGGTGCCCAGCGCAGTTGTTATTGGCCCGGTCACCGCGCCCTGTTGCGCGGCGAAGGCGGCGGTCGCCAGTGCCGGGTCGGGCAGCCCGGCCGCGGTCGCGGCGTCCAGGCTCACGGCCGTTCCGCCGGCCTGCTTCGCTGCGGCCTGCATCGTCGTCCAGTCCGCTCCGCCGCGCCATTGCGTGGCCAGCGCCGCGGCGTGTTTGCCGTCATGCAGGACAATCACGTGCAGCGCGCGTTTTTCCGGCGTGATGTAGCTGGCCTTGTGGGCCGCGTAATAGGCGGCCACCTGCGCCGGGGTGACCGTGACGGTCGCGGCCACCGACGCTCCGGTGAGCGCCACCAGCTTGATCTTCCGATAGGCCGGAATCCGATACAGCCACGGGTGGTTGACGTACCACCGTTGCAACGCTGCCGCGTCCGGCGTGGCCGGTGGCGGAGCGGCGGCGAACGGCACCGTGGCGACCAGCGCCGTACGGGTCTCGGCCGCGAACCGATACAGCCGGTCCACCAACGCCGCCGGCGGGGCCAATCCCCCGGTCAGCGCCGAGACCAGCTGTTGCTGCGCAATCTGCCCGCGCACCATCCCCAGGAACCGGTCCTGCGACAATCCGTTATTGGCCAGCGCTGCGTTCAACTTCGCCTGGTCGAACGCTCCGTCCGGGCCGCGGAATGCGGGCATGGCGAATACGGTCTGGCGCACCGCCTCATCCGGGGAGGCGATGCGCAGCCGGCGCAGCTCCTGGGTTAAGGCAATCTGCGCGATTTCTTGATCGAGAGCCGCGTTTGCCACCTGACGGCGGAGCGCGGCGGTGACGTTCTGACCCTCCGGCAGGCGCTGTTCCGCCAAAGCCAGGTCGCGTTCGAAGGTCTCGTTGAACTGGCCGGCGGTAATCTCCTGCCCGCCGACCTTGGCGATGTAGCTGGATGTGCCAATCCGGCGCACCACGTCGCCCACGCCCCAGGTTACGAAGGCGATCACCATGATCCCGAAGAACACCCGGGCCACCCAGGTATCCAGAACGCGGCGGAAGGCGGAGATCATCGCGGTGCAAGGCCCCAGGGCTGTCGGGCGTCCCTATACGGGGCCGGCCAGGGCTTTGCCAGCGTGGGCTTTGCCAGCGTGCGGCGTTTGGGCTACCCGCGCGGCCAGCACACCGAGGAGCCGCCCATGCCCCAGCTGATCGCCGGTAACTGGAAAATGCACAAGAGCCGGGCCGAAGCGGTGGCGCTCGCCGCCGCGCTGCGCGCCGCGCCGGCCGGGGCGGGGCGGCTGCTGGTCTGCCCGCCGTTTACCGCGCTGGCAGAGGTGGCCGCGGCGCTGGCGGGCAGCGCGATCGCAGTGGGCGGGCAGGATTGCCACCAGGTGGCGCAGGGCGCGCATACCGGGGACATCTCGGCGCCGATGCTGCGCGATGCCGGGGCGAGTTACGTGATCCTGGGCCATTCCGAACGGCGCCAGAACCACGGCGAGACCAGCGAGGAGGTGCGCGAAAAAGTGCTGGCCGCGACCGCCGCCGGGCTGACCCCGATCGTCTGCGTGGGTGAAACGGCGGACCAGCGCGCATCCGGGGCGGAGACGGAAACGGTGGGCTGGCAGATTTCTGGCAGCCTGCCGGCCGGGTTTTCGGGGGTGGTGGCCTATGAGCCGGTGTGGGCGATCGGCACCGGGCGCACGCCGACCCCGGACGAGGTCACCGCGATGCATCTGTTCATCCGCGAGGAGCTTGGCCGCCAGTTCGGCGCGGCGGGGGCCGGGGTGGCGATCTTGTATGGCGGGTCGGTGAACGCCGGCAACGCGGCGGCCTTGCTGGCGCTGCCGGAGGTGGGCGGCGCGCTGGTGGGCGGAGCGAGCCTGACGGCGGAGGCGTTCCTGGCGATCGCGGCGGCGGCGGGGTAAGGGCAACTCTGGGCGCCCCGGATCGCGGCCCGCCCTTCCCAACCCCCCCGCCACGCCTTAGAACCCCGCCATTCTTCCCCACCGGAGTGCGCCCACCCCGTGATCGCCATCATGATGGTCCTGCAGGTCTTCGTCGCCATCGCCCTGATCGGGGTCGTCCTGATCCAGCG
>DAHWDR010000379.1:0-2118 GCA_027330745.1 Acetobacteraceae bacterium
GGTGTCCCCGCCTGGCCGCGCGATCTGCAACGAAGGAAGGCAGAGTCCGCGTCACCGGCCCGCCTCGCCGGGGTTTCGCGCTGTTTCGGGGGGGTCATGCCGCACAGCTATGGGCACGAGGCGGATTCCGCTTACCACGCCGAAGGGCGTATGTTAGGTGACCTTATCGCAGAATATTTATGACGCATGTTATCTGGGGACGTGAGCGGGAATGGATAGGCTTCCGACGCAAACCTCCAGCGCGGTCCCCGCCGACCCGGACGCCGAGGCGGCCCGCCCCTATCCGCCGCCTGCACCGGAACCCACCCAGCAAGCCGCGCGCGGGATCCGATTCGATTTCAACCTCGGCGCCCGCGTCATCCTGCCGCCCCGGACCGAGGGACGCTGGCGGGTCCGCCTGCGCGATCTGGATACCGGCAACATCCTGTTCCAAAGCGAGAACCAAGGCGCCTTCGTCAATTCCGCCAAGCGCTGGTACGTCCGCTTCGGCGTCGAGGTGTGGGACATCGCGCCCGACGGCGCGGTGACCGAGGCATTCACCCACGACTACGACGCGCGCGGGCAGGAGGTGCTGATCCAGTTCCCGATCGGCACCCTGGGCGACATCCTGGCCTGGTTCCCCTATGCGGCCCGCTTCGGCGCGGCGCATGGCTGCCGGCTGACCTGCGCGATGTCGGAGCTTATCATCCCGATTCTGCGCGATACCTACCCCGACATCCGCTTTGTTACCCACGCCGAGCTGAAAGCCGAGACGCTGGCGGAACGCGCCTACGCCACCTATTGCCTGGGCCTGTTCTTCGATGACGTCGACTGCATCTTCCAGCCGACCGATTTCCGCCTTGTCGGCCTGCACCGCACCGCGGGGTATATCCTGGGTGTCGATCCGGCCGAGGAAGCGCCGCGCCTGTCGCTGCCCGACGCGACCCGCCCGATCGCCGAACCTTATATCTGCATCGCCGCGCAAAGCTCCACCCAATCGAAGAACTGGACCAATCCCTCCGGCTGGCGGGACGTGGTGCGATTCCTGATCGACGCCGGCTATCGGGTGATCTGCATCGACAAGCAGCCGGTCCATGGCTCCGGTATCGTCTGGAACCACATCCCGCACGGGGTGGAGGATCAGACCGGCGAGCGCCCGCTGGCCGAACGCGCGCGCTGGCTGCGCCACGCGGCGGCGTTCGTGGGGTTGTCCTCCGGCCTGTCATGGCTCGCCTGGGCGGCCGGGACGCCGGTGGTGCTGGTGAGCGGCTTCACCCATCCGACCAACGAGTTCCATACTCCGTACCGGGTCATCAACTGGCACGCCTGCAACAGTTGCTGGAACGATCCGCGCCACCGGTTCGACCACAAGGATTTCCTGTGGTGCCCGCGGCACGCGGGAACGCCGCGCCAGTTCGAATGCTCGCGGCTGATCACCGGTCAGCAGGTGATTGCGGCGTTGCGGCGGATTCCCGGGTTGATCGAGCCCGGGGCCACGGCCCCGCCCGAGGCGCGGCAGACTGCTCCTGTACGGAAGGAACGGCGATGAGCGGCGGCTTCTCCGGCCGTCGTTCCAGCACCGCGATCGGGGCGCCGCGGATCGGCGTGGCCGCACCGATCCCGCCGGCGCGGGGGGTCGGTCCTGGCGCGCTGGCGCATCCGCGGGCGGCGATATTGTTGGTGACTCGCGGCGGCGAAATCGCGTATCCGGTGGCAAGGAAATCGATTCCGCGGCAACGAACTGTCGTGCCCGGGCGGCGTCATCCGGGACCGACGGAGGGCACGGCGAGTCCGCGCGCGCACACCCCGGCCAACGCCAAAGGATTGCGGACATGAGCACCTCGACCGTCTCCTCCGGCGTCATCTCGACCAATCTCACGGTCGTCGCCGCGGAGGCTCTGTCCGTCTACGGCACCGTCGACGGCTTGATCGTCGATAATGGCGGCTTCGCCTATGCGTATTCCGGCGGCGCCATCAGCAACGTCACGGTCGACTCCGGCGGCAGTGCGGCGGTCTCGGGTGGCACCGCCACCAGCGTCACCGTGCTGGCCGGCGGCAATCTGTCGGTCGCCTCCGGGCCGGATGCGCAGAACACCCAGGTCACCGGCGCCACCTCGTTCACCACCGTCAGCAACACCG
>DAHWDR010000417.1:0-1924 GCA_027330745.1 Acetobacteraceae bacterium
GCGCCCGCCCGCGCCTTGACTTTCCGGGCTATTCCGCCGATACGCCGTCGCATCGCGCGGCGCTCCGCGCCCCCGGCCTCCCCGCTCTGGCGGCCGCCCCTCCCGACGGGACATGCTTTTGACCGACCTGACCCCTCCCACGCCGGATGACCCGAGTGTGGCGGACCTGCCTCCACGCACCACTTTCGCCGATCTCGGCCTTTCCGAATCCGTGCTGCGCGCGGTGGCCGAGAAAGGGTACGTGCACCCCACCCCGATCCAGGAACAGGCGATCCCGGTCGTGTTGATGGGCCGGGACGTGATGGGCGCGGCGCAGACCGGCACCGGGAAGACCGCCGGCTTCACCCTGCCGCTGCTGGACATCCTGGACGGCTCCCGCGCGCGGGCGCGGATGCCGCGCAGCCTGATCCTGGAACCGACGCGCGAACTGGCGTTGCAGGTGGCCGAGAATTTCGTCCAGTACGGCAAATACCTGAAACTGACCCACGCCCTGATCATCGGCGGCGAAAGCATGTCCGACCAGAAGGACGTGCTGATGCGCGGCGTGGACGTGCTGATCGCGACCCCCGGCCGGCTGATCGACATGTTCGAGCGCGGCACCATCCTGCTGACCGACGTGAAGATCCTGGTGATCGACGAAGCCGACCGGATGCTGGACATGGGGTTCATCCCCGATGTCGAACGCATCGTCGCGATGCTGCCGCGCAACCGGCAGACCTTGTTCTTCTCGGCCACCATGCTGCCCGAGATCCGGCGCCTGGCGGACGTGTTCCTGCAGAATCCGAAGGAGATTTCGGTCTCCCGCCCGGCCTCCGTGGCGACCACCATCACCGAAGGCCTGGTGCTGGTCGCCCAGCAGGACAAGCGCGAGGCGCTGCGCCGCCTGATCCGCACCCAGAAGGTGCAGAACGCGCTGATCTTCTGCAACCGCAAGCGCGACGTGGATATCCTGTACAAGTCGCTGGACCGGCACAAATTCAACGCCGGCGCGCTGCATGGCGACATGACCCAGAGCATCCGCTTCGCCACCCTGGAGAAATTCAAGGCCGGCGATTTGCAGTTGCTGGTCTGCTCCGATGTCGCCGCGCGCGGCCTGGATATCGGCGGGTTGTCGCATGTGTTCAATTTCGACGTGCCGCATCACGCGGAAGACTACGTGCATCGCATCGGCCGCACCGGGCGCGCGGGGCTGGAAGGCCACGCCTTCACCATTGCCGAACCCGAGGACGCCGCCGCCGTCGCCGCGATCGAGGCGCTGATCCGCCACCCGATTCCGCCGTTCCCGGTGGAAGGACTGGACCCGGTCGATTGGGCCGCCGGCGACGGACGCCGCCGTGGACGCGGGCGCGCCCCGGCCAAGGCTGCGCCGAAGCGCGCCGCGAAGCCCGAGGCCGCCGCCGAGAAACCGCCGCGCGCGCGCCGTTCCCGGGGCGCTGCGCCGGCCGAGACAGTCGCCGACAACAGCGTCGCCGATGAGCGCGTCGCCGCGGCGGTTGCCGCCGCCCCCGAGAGCGCACCGCCGCCGCCGCCCCGCACCGCGGAACCGCCCCGCACCCGCGCCGCCGGCGGTCACGTTGCCGCCCCGCGCGCCGCGGCGCCCGAGCGGGATCGCGCCGGACGTGACCGTGACCGCGACCGTGACCGCCATCGCGGCGACGACGCGACGCCGTCCGCCGGCGTGACCGGCTTCGGCACCGACATCCCCGCCTTCATGCTGCTGCGCTCCCGCGGTCAGGCACCCGAGACCGAGGCGTGACCGACCCCCACGCCTCCCGCTTCACCAATTTCGCCTGGGACGACCCGCTGCGTCTGGACGCCCAGCTGACCGAAGACGAACGCGCGATCCGCGACGCCGCGCGCAGCTATTGCCAGGAGCAGCTGTTCCCGCGCGCCCTGCTGGCCAACCGCCACGAGAGCTTCGACC
>DAHWDR010000393.1:0-3743 GCA_027330745.1 Acetobacteraceae bacterium
GGAGGAACGGCAGGCGCGCGGCCAGGCGCTCGGGGTGCCAGGCGGGGCGTTCGGGGGTGGAGCGCGGGGCGGTCATGGCGCGGGTTTAGCACGTCGTTTCGCGTGCTAGGCTGGGCCATGACCCAGCGATACCTTGTCACCGGCGGCGCCGGATATGTCGGCAGTCACCTGGTCGCCGCCCTGGTCGATGCCGGCCACCACGTCACGGTGCTGGACAATTTGCGCCAGGGCCACCGCGCCGCCGTCCCCGCCGCCGCCCGGCTGGTGGAGGCCGACCTGGCGGACGCCGAGCCGGTGCTCGCCGATGGTCCGTGGCACGCCGTGTTCCATTTCGCCGCGCTGTCGCTGGTGGGCGAGAGCATGGAAGACCCGTTCCGCTATTTCACCGCCAACGCCGCCGCCGGCATGGCGTTCCTCGCCGCCTGTGTCCGTCACCACGTACCGCGGTTCGTGCTGTCCTCCACCGCCAACCTGTTCGGCACCCCGGACCGTATTCCGATCGCCGAGGACGCCGCGATCGACCCCGGTTCCCCCTACGGCGAGAGCAAATGGATGCTGGAACGCGCCCTGCTCTGGGCCGACCGCGTCCACGGGCTGCGCAGCGCCTGTTTGCGGTATTTCAACGCCGCCGGCGCCGATCCCGCCGGCCGCCTGGGTGAGGACCACACCCCCGAGACCCATCTGATCCCGCTGGCGATCGACGCCGCGCTGGGCCGGCGCGACAAGCTGGCGATTTTCGGCACCGATTATCCAACGCCGGACGGGACCTGCATCCGCGACTACATCCACGTGACCGATCTGGCCGCGGCGCATCTGGCGGTGCTGCCGCTGCTGGATCGGGCCAGCGTGACGTTCAATCTGGGGAACGGGGCGGGCGCGTCGGTGCGCGACGTGATCGACATGGTGGCCGAGGTCACCGGCCGGCCGGTGCCGCATCGGATCGCGCCGCGGCGCCCGGGCGATCCGCCGGTCCTGGTCGCGTCCTCGGAACGGCTGCGCGCGGCCACGGGCTGGGCGCCGCAGTTCCCCGGGCTGCGCGCGATCGTCGCTTCCGCCGCAGCCTGGCGCGTGGCGCATCCGGCGGGCTACGGGGACCGATAATGCTTGCGGCGCGCGCACGCCGCCCCCAAATTAGCGTGATGCCCCGCTCCACCGCTCCCGTTGGCCCCCTTATCGGTTCCCTGGCCGGCACCGATCCCGATCGGTTCCTGACCGGCCAGCTGCTGATTGCCATGCCGGCGATGGAGGACCCGCGCTTCGCCCATAGCGTGGTCTATCTCTGCGCGCATTCGCTGGAAGGCGCGATGGGTTTGGTGATCAACCGCCCCCTCGTCCGCCCCAGCTTCGAGGAGCTGTTGCGCCAGCTGGACATCGCGCCGCTGCCGCCGGCGCGGCAGATCCGGCTCTGGGCCGGCGGGCCGGTGGATAACGGGCGAGGCTTCGTGCTGCACACCTCCGACTGGACCGGGGAGGGCAGCCTGCGCGTCAACGACCGTCTGGCCCTGACCGCCAGCCTGGACGTGCTGAAAGCCATCGCCGAAGGCGGCGGCCCGCGCGAAGGCCTGCTGGCGCTGGGTTATGCCGGCTGGGGGCCGGGCCAGCTGGAGGCCGAGCTCGGCCAGAACGCCTGGCTGACGGTCCCGGCCGAGGAAGCGCTGGTGTTCGATTCCGGCCACGAAACCAAATGGCGCCGCGCGCTGGCGACCATGCGGATCGATCCGCTGGCCCTGTCCGCCGTCGCCGGACACGCATAGCCGTCATCCGACACCAAGCCGCCCCTTCACCCCCTGGATCAGCGTGACCTGCCGGGCCAGTCGCGCCAGCGCGTCTGCGGTGGCTGGCGCGGTTCCGTAAAGCTCCGGCCGGGGCGGCAGCGTCGCCCCCGCCGGCGCCGCCAACCCCGCCGCGATCCAGGTCCGCCACGCCGCCAGATCGCCCCCGCCCGCGTCTGGGTCCAGTTGCAGCGCCAGCAGCCGTCCAGCCAGGCGCCGCAGCGCCGCGTCGATCGTCAAGGCGGGGGCGAACCCACCCCAGGAAGCCCGGCGCGGTTCAAGCAGCAGCCGCGACAACGAGGCCTCGAGGTTGTTGCTGGCCAGGCCGGCGGCGCGGCGGGCCGGCTCGGCGGCGGTACGCGCCGTTGGCCCAGCCAGCGCGGACAGGACCGCGTCGGCATACGCGGCATGGGCGGCGATCGCCGCCGCCAGCTCCGCGGGCACCCGCGCCGGTTCGAATTCCGGCCAAAGGATCAGGCAGGCGAGCACCGCCAGCACCCCGCCGGCCACGGTGTAGGCCGCGCGCATCAACGCGATGGTCAGTTCGGAGGTCCCCGGCAGCGCCAGCTCCACCAGCAGCACCACCACCGGCGTCATCGTGGTCAGGAACAGCGCGAAGCTGACCTTGCGCAACGACAGGCTGAGCACGCAAAGCGGGAACAGCGCCACCGCGATGGCCGCCTGCGTGTGCAGGATCAGCGCCAGGACCGCCGCGACCAGCCCGCCCAGCACGGTGGCGCCGATGCGTTCCAGCGCGCGCATCCAGGTCAGCCCGAAATACGGCTGCATCGTCAGCACCAGCGTGATCGTCAGCCAGTGTCCGTACGGGGTGGGATGGGTCAGGGTGAAGGCGAGCGCCGGCACCGCGGCCAACGCCGCCCGCGCGGCGTGGCGCAACGGCAGGGAGGCTGGAGTCAAATTGGCGCGCAGCACCGACCCAGCCTGGCGCCAGCCTGATTCCGGCAGCGGCTCCGGACGCGCCGGGATGGCGGCGACGGTGATGGCGGCGCGCAGGCTCTCGGCGATCGCGGTCACGGAAGGCAGTCCGGGGGCCGCGCGTTCCATCCTGCTCAGGCTGGCCGGCAGGCGGGCGAGCGGGCGATCGTGCTCGATCGCTTCGGCCAGCGTCACCAGGATCGGCCGCAGGCGGCGGAGGGCGGCGGCGGCCAGGGCGCGAGCAGGGGGATCGGTTTCCAGCAGCTCCGACAGGGCGATCAGGGCGCCGAACGCCTGATCGGCGGCTTCCAGACGGATCAGCAACTCGGTGGCGCGCGCACCCGCCGGGCCGCGCGCGCGTAGCGTGCCGAGCAGGGTGGCGCGCGCCGCCTCGATCGCCTCACGCACCGGGCGGCGCGCGGCGCGGGCATGGGTGGCCCAACGTTCGTCCGATGCCGCCGGATCGCGCAGAACTGCGCGCAGATCGGCGGCCATGCGGGCCAGCGCGCGATATGCGGCGGCGACGGCGCGACGCGCCGGGGCGTACGGATGCAGGCGCCAGAGCGCGAGCGTCAGCAGGATCGCCCACAGCCCGCCGGCCAGGAATAACCCCGAGATTTGCGCGGCTTGTGCGGGACTGAGAGTTTGGTCCAGGCCGATCGCCACCACCACCACGAACAGATTCCCCACCACCATCCAGGCTTGGCCGAAGGCGCGCGCAAAACTGCCGGCCAGGATCAGCGCCGCGCCCAGCGGCAGCGCGAACCACAGCCCCCAAGCCCGGGTCAGGCCGCACAGGGCCCAGGCCAGCGCGCCGGCCACGGCGAAGGTCAGCAACGGGGCGAGCCGGGCGCGGATCGGCCCGCCCGGGTCGGTAAAGCAGGTGAGCAGGGCGCCGAGCGCCGCCACCGCCAAATCCGGCCGATGCAGCGCGATCCCGAGCGCGATCAGCGCGGCGACCGAGCAGGCCGCGCGGAGGCCCTCGGCCAGGTCGGCGGCGCGGGGCTCGAAACGGAGGGGGAGCAGCGTGAGGTC
>DAHWDR010000402.1:0-6634 GCA_027330745.1 Acetobacteraceae bacterium
CGCGGGGATCTGCGAGACCAGACCGTCGCCCACGGTCAGCCTGGTGAACGCATCGGCGGCGTCGGCGAAGCTCATGCCATGCTGGACCATGCCGATGGTCAGGCCGCCGACGATGTTGATGGAGGTGATGATCAGCCCGGCGATGGCGTCGCCGCGGACGAATTTAGCGGCGCCGTCCATGGCGCCGAAGAAGCCGCTTTCCTGTTCCAGCTCGCGTCGGCGGGTGCGCGCTGCTTTCTCGTCGATCAGGCCGGCCGACAGATCGGCATCGATCGCCATCTGCTTGCCCGGCATCGCGTCCAGGCTGAACCGCGCCGCCACTTCGGCGATGCGGCCGGAGCCTTTGGTGATGACGGTGAAATTCACCACCAGCAGGATCGCGAACACGATCAGGCCGATGACGATATCGCCCCCCATCAGGAAGCCGCCGAATGCCGCCACCACATGCCCGGCCGCCAGCGGGCCTTCGTTGCCATGCGAGAGGATGCGGCGGGTGACGGCGATATTCAGCGACAGGCGCAGCAGGGTGGTCAGCAGCAGCAGGGTGGGAAACGAGGTGAAATCGAGTGGGCGCACCAGAAACAGCGCCACCATCAGCACCAGCACCGACGCGGTGATGGAGATGGCGAGCGCGACATCGAGCAGCGCCGGCGGCAGCGGCAGGATCAGCACCGAAAGCAGGGCGACGACGCCAAGCGCCAGACCGATATCGGTGCCCGGGGCGTAGCGGCGCAGGCGGTCGAGGAACACCGGCACGGGCTAGGGTTCCGTGGTTGCGGTGGGGGGGCGGTTCGGTGCGCGGGAGACGATGGGCTGATCCTGCACGGACCCTGGCCCGGCGGCCCGGTCTGCGTTGGACCGCGCCCGCGCCGGCGCCGCGCGGCGATCGGGACGCCGCTTCCGGAACCGCGACATCAGGCCGCCATGCCGGCCTGCGGCGGCGGCACGGTCAGGCCCTGCGCGGCATAGTCGCGCAGCTTGTTGCGCAGCGCGCGGATCGAGATCCCGAGGATGGTCGCCGCATGGGTGCGGTTGCCCAGCGTGTGGCCGAGGGTTTCCAGGATCAGTTCGCGCTCCACCTGGTCCATGCTGCGCCCGACCAGGCCGGAGATGGCGCCGTATGCCCCTGGGGACGCCGCCCCTGGCGACGCCCCCCCTGGCGACGCCCCCCCTGAAGCGACCGCGTGCACGGGCTGGGCCGCTGTCCCGAGGTCCAGCGCCTCCGGCCCGATGATGTCGGTCTCGGCCAGCAGGACCGCGCGATGGATGGTGTTTTCCAGCTCGCGCACATTGCCGCGCCAGGGCTGTGCGGCCAGCTTGGTCAGTGCGACCGGGGATAGCGGGCGGTGCGGCAGCGCATTCAGCTCGGCATAGCGGCGGGCGAAATGCTCGGCCAGGGCGGCGATGTCGGCGGGACGCTCGCGCAGCGGCGGGATGCGCAGACCGATGACATTGAGGCGGAAATAGAGGTCTTCGCGGAATCTGCCGCACGCCACCTCGGCGGCCAGGTCGCGGTTCGTGGTGGCCAGGATGCGCACGTTCACGCGCACCGGACCGACCCCGCCCAGGCGATCGATCTCGCGTTCCTGGACCGCGCGCAGCAGCTTGGCTTGCAGGCGGATATCCATCTCGCTGATTTCGTCGAGCAGCAAGGTGCCGCCATCCGCGGCCTCGAACTTGCCGATGCGGCGGGCGATGGCGCCGGAGAACGCGCCCTTCTCGTGGCCGAACAGCTCCGATTCCAGCAGATTCTCGGGGATCGCGGCGCAGTTCAGGGCGACGAAAGCGCGCGCGGCGCGGCGCGAGCGGCGATGGATGTGCCGGGCCAGGATTTCCTTGCCGGTGCCCGATTCACCGCTGATCAGGACCGAGGCTTCGGACCCCGCGATCTGCTCGGCGCGGCGGACGGTGGCCGCCATCGCCGGATCGCGCAGGATCAGCGCATGGGTTTCGCCCGCAGCAGCGGCCAGGATCGCCGCGATCAGCTCGGGGTCGGGCGGCAGCGGCAGGAACTCGCGTGCTCCGGCCCGGATCGCCGCGACCGCCGCGTCGGCATCCGCATCGGTGCCGCAGGCAACCACCGGGACGGCGATCCGCTCCGCTTTCAGAGCTGCGATCAGGGCGGGGATGTCGCGCGAGATTTCCGCCAGGACCAGATCGACGCGGGCGTCGGCGCGCAGGCGTTCCAGCGCCGGCTCCAGGTCCTCGGCGTGATCGAGTTTCGCGCCGCGAGCAAGCGCGATGCGCCCGGCCTGGCCGAGCTCGCCCGACAGGGCACCGATCAGAAGGACGCGCATCTATCCGCTCCGGTCCGCTTTCACGATCTCGGTCATGGTGACGCCGAGGCGGCTGTCATCGACCATCACCACCTCACCGCGCGCGACCAGGCGGTTGTTGACATAGATGTCGATCGCCTCGCCCAGCTTGCGGTCGAGTTCGACCACCGCGCCGCGGCCCAGTTTCAGCAACTGGCTGACCTGCATGGTCGCCTTGCCGAGCACCGCGCTGACCGTGACAGGGATGTCGTACACTGCCTCAAGCTCGCTTGCGCCGCGCGGGGCGGCGCTGTCGGCCGGCGCGGGGTCGGGGAGTTCGGCCAGTTCCATGTCATCTTGCATCGGTGGACTCCGGCAATGGGGGGAGCATCAGGCCGCTCGGGGCCAAAGCGGCGGCGAGCGCGTGCCACAGCGTGGCGGCATCGCGCGTCGCGGTCCCGTGCTGCCAGGCGAGTATGACGTCACCCGGGATCAGCATCTCGCTTGGCGTCAGGCTGGTGCGGGCGGCCAAAGCGGGGTCGAGCCGGGCCAGTTCGGCCGCAAGCCCGGGCAGGATGGCCGGATTGGCGGACAGGCGCAGGCCCGGTTCGCCCCCAAGTCCGGGCAGCACGGCGCGCAGGACCGCGGCGGCCTCGGCGGCGCCATGCTGGGCGCACAGGGCGGGAAACAGGGCGGCGAGGCTGTCGAGGAACAGGCGGGCAAGGGCGGTTGCGGCGCGTTCGGCGGCGTCGGCGGCGTCGTGGCGCAGGGCGACCAGCTTGCCGGCGAGCGCCCGGGTGGCGTCGGTCAGAGCGGCTTCGTGCTGGGTGGTGGCCTCGGCGAAGCCGATCTCGCGGCCCTCGGCATAGGCGGTTGCGCGGGCGGCCTCCAGCTCGGCGGCGGTGCAGGTCGGGCGCGGTTTGGCCGGGGGCGTGAAAGCGTGCGGCGTGAAGGAATGCGGCGCGTCGAAATCCTCGGCAAACAGGATTCCGGCCGCCCGATCGCCTGCGGCCGGCCCTCCGGCGATGCGGTCTCCGGCGGCGACGCTCCCGGCCGCACGGCCCAGAAATTCGGGGGAGATCGTGAACAGACCATCCATGTCAGTAAACGACCTCCTCGTCCTTGCCTTCGCCGATCTCGATCTTGCCCTGTGCCGCCAGCTCCTTGGCGGTGGCGACGATCGCGGCCTGCGCCTCGTCCACCTGCCGCAGCTTGACCGGGCCCAGCGCTTCGATCTCCTCGCGCAGCATCTTGCCGGCGCGTTCGGACAGACAGCCGAAGAACAGGCCGCGCAGCTTCTCCGATGCGCCCTTGAGCGCGAGCGGGAGTTTCTCCTTCTCCACCTCGCGCAGCAGCACCTGCACCGCCGGCGCGCCGAGGCGCTGGAGGTCGTCGAAGGTGAACATCAGCGCCTTGATCCGCTCGGCGGCATCGCGGTTGCGTTCCTCCAGCGCGGCGATGAAGCGGGTCTCGGACTGGCGATCGAGGTTGTTGAAGATGTCGGCCATCAGCTCATGCGCGTCGCGCCGGGCGCTGCGGGCCAGGTTGGACATGAACTCGGCGCGCAAGGTGCGTTCGACCCCGTCCAGCACGTCCTTCTGGATGCTTTCCATACGCAGCATCCGCATCACCACTTCCATGGCGAAGCTTTCCGGCAGCAGCACCAGCACGCGGGCGGCGTGCTCGGCCTTCACCTTGGACAGCACGACGGCGACGGTCTGCGGGTATTCGTTCTTCAGGTAGTTCGCCAGCACGGCTTCGTTCACGTTGCCGAGCTTGTCCCACATGGTGCGCCCGGCCGGGCCGCGGATCTCCTCCATGATCTGCAACGCGCGTTCGCGCGGCAGGGATTTCTGCAACAGGCGTTCGGTGGATTCGAAGCTGCCGACCAGGTTGCCCGACTGGCCCATGCTTTCGGTAAAATCGCCGCAGAGTTTTTCCACCAGCTCGGCGCGCACGGGACCAAGCTGGGCCATGGCCGAGGACACATCCTTGATCTCGTCTTCATGCATCATCGCGAACAGGCGTGCGGTCTGTTCCTCGCCCAGCGCCAGCATCAGGATCGCCGCCTTCTGCGCCCCGCTGATCGCCCGCCAGTCATCGGCTTTGAGCATGTGCCACGGCCCCCATCATCCGGCCTCGTGCGCCATCCAGCCACGCACGATGGACAGGGTTTCGTCGGGATGACGCTCGGCCATCTCGGCGATGCGCCGGATCGAGGAAGCCCGGAGCTGGCCCTCGATCTGCGCGACGGTGACCATGCTTTCATCGGCCAGCATCGGCAGACTGCCGGCGGGTGCGGGCAGGGCAGGGATGCCACCGGAGGCGGCAAGCGTCGCCTCGCCGCCGCCGGAGGCGAGCGCGGGCATTCCCGCGATCGTGGGCGGCAGGCTGGTGATCCGCAGCACCATCGGCCGCACCACCAGCAGCAGCGCCAGCAACCCGATCAGCCCGATCACCGCGCTTTCCGCCAGACGCATCAGATCGGCCTTGCCCAGGCGGATGGCGGCGAACCAGGTCCTGGCCGCGGGCGCGGCGGGTGCGCCACTGGTCCGGAACGGCATCGCGATCACCTGCACGGTATCGCCGCGCTTGGGGTCGAAGCCGATCGCGGTTTTCACCAGTTCCGTGATCCGCGCCAGGGCCGCCGGGGTGTGCACCCGGGCGGCATCGACCATCACCGCCAAGCTGATCCGCGAGATGCTGGGCTGGTCGTGGATCAGGGTGCGGACGGTCTTGCTGATCTCGTAATTCGTCGTGCTGTGGCGGGTGGTATCGTTATGCGCCAGGGCGGCGTTGCCGCCGGGGGCGTTGGGCAGATTGTTGGCCACGGAAACCGGCGGCGTCGGCCGGGTGGACTGGCGGCGGGAGGACGAGGTCTGTTCGCTCAGCGCCACCTGACCGTTGGGATCGAAGGTCTCGGCGGTTTCGTGGACCTGGTCGAAATCCATTCGCACCGCGGCCTCGGCGCGGACATGGCCGGCGCCGAGGCTGCGTGCCAGCATCCGCTCCACCGCGCCGGCCAGGCGCAGTTCGGTGGCGCGGCGGACCCCCTGGTCGGTGCGGGCGCGACCGGCGGCACCGGTGGGGGCGCCGGCGCGGGCCAGGACCTCCCCACGGGAGTCGACGATGGCGATATTTCCCGGCTTCAACCCCGGCACGGCGGCGGCGATCAGGTTCAGAATTGCCTGCACCGTCTCGTTATCCGCGGTGGCGGCGGCGTCCAGCGTCAACAGCACGCTGGCCTGGGCGGGGCGGGCGGTGCGCGCGAACGGAGCGCGGCGTGGCAGGACCAGGTGGACGCGGGCGGCGCGGACGCCCTGGATGGCGCGGATGGTGCGTGCCAGCTCGCCTTCCATCGCGCGGGTCTCATCGATCCGCTCCTGGAACGGGGTCATGCCCAGCATGTCGGCGTGATCGAAGATCGCGTAGCCGATCGTGCCGCCCGACGGCAGGCCCTGGCGGGCGAGCAGGACGCGGGCGGCGGCAACCTGGTCGCGCGGGACCAGGATCTCGGTCCCGCCGGCGGCGAGGCGGTAGCGGATATGGGCGTGGTCCAGCGCCTGCGACATCTGCCCGGAATCGCGCAGCGCGAGATCCCCATACAGCAGCGACATCGGCTGCGCGCCGCCGCTGAGCACCAGCAGGGCGAGCAGCGCCAGTGTGGCGAGCCCGACCGCCGCCAGCGCGCCAAGCCGCGCCGGCCCAAGCGATTTCAACCCGGCCAGCAAGGGGTTCATCGGGGCGCGGCGGAGTGTGGGTCGGGCGACATGATGGGGATGCGGGGTGCGAAACGGGGCTGCGTGGCGGCATTGTGGAGGCCGGCCGGTGAACGCGGGGTTAATCGCCCGGCAGTTTGTGCCGGGGCCGGCCGTCAAACCCGGACCCGACCGGGGTTTGACAGCGCCGGGCCGGGCCGGTAGATGCGCGGGCTTACGGCCGGGAACGTGGACGGGTCTTCGGGACCTGCTCCCGCCGCGTTTGCGCGCGGCCTACCGGTGCAACAAAGCCACGGAAAGGGGCATCGCGCCCATGACTAAGCGCGCCGAAAGCAAATACAAGATCAACCGTCGCCTCGGGGTGAACCTGTGGGGGCGTCCGAAATCGCCGGTAAACAAGCGCGATTACGGCCCGGGCCAGCATGGCCAGCGGCGCAAGAAGCCGTCCGATTTCGGGACCCAGCTCGCCGCCAAGCAGAAATTGAAGGGCTATTACGCCAATATCGGCGAGCGGCAGTTCCGCCGGCTCTACGAGGAGGCGGTGCGGCGGCGCGGCGATACCGGCGACAATCTGATCGAGCTGTTGGAGCGACGGCTCGACGCCGTCGTCTACCGGATGAAGCTGGTGCCGACGCCGTTCGCCGCGCGCCAACTGGTCAA
>DAHWDR010000421.1:0-26655 GCA_027330745.1 Acetobacteraceae bacterium
CAGACCCGCCACGGGTCGTTCACCCCACCCCGCCCCGCACCTCGATCGCCGAGCGCAGCAGCGCCGCCGCGCGGTACACCCCGTGTACCATCTTCGAATACGGCAAGGTCACGAACAGCGCCAGGATCACGCCCAGATGCACCGCCAGCGCGACCCCCATCGCTCCGGTCCCGCGCAGCGCCAGCAGCGCCAGCCCCGTCGCCGCCGCCAGGAACAGCAGCAGCAACAGCGCCACGTCCGCGCCCAGCAATTCCCGCGCCGAGGGGCCGGGATCGTCCACCAGCTTCATCGCGAACAACCCGCCGGTTCCCACCAGCAGCCCCACCCCACCGAGGGTCCCCAGCACCACGGGCACCGACAGCCACGGGTATGGCGCCGCGTATCCCAGGAACGAATCGTAGTAGAATCCCACGCAGGTCGCCGCGAAGCAGAGCAGGAATCCATAGGCCATCGCGTGATGCAGCCGGCGCCGGCGCATCGAGAACCGCTCCGAGTTGTCGTTGCACCCGCCGCCACCGCCGCCCAGGTTCTTCAGGCTGGCCACGTCATGCACCGTCTTCAGCACCGCGCGCGCCGTGATCTTTCCGCGTCCGCCCGCATCGGTCCAGAATCGTCGCGCGCCCATCGCCAGCGCCACTATCGAGAATCCGAACGTCGCCAGCCCCACCACCTGCATCATCCATAATGGGATCACCTGGTAGAACGCCCCCGGCGCCACCTTGTGCGCCGCGTGCATCGCCGCATGCGGCACCAGAGCCAGGGTCAGCAGCAACAGCAGCGCGATCCCGGCGGCGATCGCGCCCGCCACCACCACGCCGTTGCGTTCGAACGCGCGTGCCAGGGACGGCGGCCAAGCGTATTCGGCGTAGCTTTCCGCCCGCACCAACGCCAATGACCGGGGCACATTGATCCCCCATTCATGCGGTGGCGCGTATTGGCAGGCATAAAAGCAGCCGCGGCAGCCATGGCATAGATTGGCCAGATACGACACATCCTCGGCCGAGAATTCGCGCCGCAGATTGACCGCCGGGAAGACAGCGCAAAACCCCTCGCAGTAGCGACAGGCGTTGCAGACTTCCAGCTCGTGGCGCGCGTCGCGCAGCGCGTCAGTTTCTTGCATGTCGTGCCGCCTCTTCCCCCGCGATGCGGCCGAATACCGTGCCGATCGTCATGCCGAATCCCGCCAGATAGCCGCGCCCCAGGATATTTCCGGCCATGATCTCGCCCGAGGCGAACAGGTTCCCAGCCGGCCGGCCGTCTTCCATCAGCACCCGGGCGCGTTCGTTCACTCGCACCCCCAGATAGGTGAAAGTGATGCCCGGCCGCAGCGGGTAGCCGGTGAAGGGAGGCGTGTCGATCACCTGCGCCCAGTTCGTCTTGGGCGGCGACACGCCTTCGGTATGCGCGCCGTCCAACTTCGTGTTGTCGAACGCGCCCGGCTGCACCGCTGCGTTGTACTGCGCCACCGTGGCCTGCAGCTTCGCTGGGTCCAGCCCCAATCGTTCCGCCAGGGTCCCCAGATCGTCCGCCACCACCGCCGGATAGACCGAAGGCATGAACAGCTTCACCGATTTCGCATCGCACACCGAATAGGCGATCTGCCCGGGCTGCTGCGCGATCAGACGGCCCCAGATGGCGTAGCGCTTGGGCCAGACATCCTCGCCTTCGTCGTAGAACCGCTCGCCGTCGCGGTTGACCACGATGCTGTACGGCACGCTGTCCAGACGGGTGGTGATCCCACCGTCGAATTTCGGCGCCCGCGCATCCAGCGCCACGGCGTGGCATTGCGTCGGGTCGCCCACCGGCGCCACTTTCTGATCCAGCAGATTCCGCAACAGCCGCCCGCGATTGAACGGCGTGCCGCGGATCACGAAATTATCGACCGCGTCGCCCCAGTATTGCCGCATCCAGTCCAGATTCGCCTGGAATCCGCCGGACGCAGCCACCACGCAGCGCGCCGTCACCTGCGCGGGGAAGCCCTTATGGGTGATGTCGGCCCCGGTGACCACGCCGTCGCGCAGATGCAGCGCCACTACCTCGCTGTCGTACAGGATTTCCACGCCCACGCGCGCCGCGGTCAGGTAGTAGGCGTTCACCAGCGCCTTACCTCCGCCCAGGAAGAACGCGTTCGTGCGCGACAGGTTCAGCGTCCCGGTCAAGGATGGCTGGAACTGCACTCCGGCGTCCTTCATGAACCCAAACACGCCGGAGGACGCGCGGATCGTCATCCGCGCCAGCGCCTCATCGGTGTTGCCGGCGGTGACGCGCCGCAGATCGTCCCAGTATTCTTCTTCTTCGTAGGCCTCGGTCAGCACGTCCGTGGGCGCGGTGTGCATGGCGCGCAGGTTGCGGGTATGGCGCGAATTGCCGCCCCGGAACGCGCGCGGCGCATGTTCCACCAGCAGCACCGACGCCCCCAGCTGGCGCGCGGTGATCGCGGCGCACAAGGCCGCATTCCCCCCCCCCGCCACCAGGACGTCGTAGGTCTTGCTCAGATCGGTCATGCGTGCTGTGTACGAACCAACCCGCGCCCGCGCAAGCCGGCCCCCACCCTAGGACCCCTTCATGACCTGGTACGACACCACCGTCGCGGTGCTGAAACGCCACGATATTCGCCTTGTCACCTATGTCCCGGACAACGTGCTGCGCCCACTGCTGGCGGCGATCCACGCCGATCCGTTCTTCACCGCCTTCTCCGCCACGCGCGAAGAAGAGGCGCTGGGCATCTCCGCCGGCGCCTGGATGGGCGGGATGCGCACGATCACGCTGATGCAGACCTCCGGCTTCGCCACGCTGCCGAACGTGATCGCCTCGCTGCCCGTGCCGTTCCAGATCCCGACCCTGATGATGGTCTCGGAACGCGGCACGCTGGGCGAATTCAACCAGGGCCAGGCGCTGGTCGCCAAGACCATGCGCCCGGTCCTGGACGCCCTGGCCCTGGAACACCACACCTTGTCGCGTGAGGACGAGGTGGAGTTCATCCTGGATCGTTCCATCCGCCAGGCCGTGGCCACCCGAATGCCCGCCTGCTTCATCCTGTCCCCGCTGCTGACCGGCGGCAAAGTGTTCGCGGCATAAGGGGGAGGCACAGATGGCATTCGTATCGAACAACCCGATCACGCGCGCAGCCGCCAAAGTGATGGCGCGCGCCGACCTGACCCGCCGCCTGGTGGCGCAGCTGCACCACGAGGAAGCCGTGATCGGCGGCATCGGCTTCGCCAATTTCGAGCTTTGGGGCGCCGGCCACCGGCCGCAGAATTTCTACATGCTGGGCAGCATGGGGCTTGCGATCCCCATCGCGCTGGGCGTGGCGCTGGCGCAGCCGGCTCGGCGCGTGGTGGCACTGGAAGGCGACGGATCGTTGCTGATGGAGCTTGGCTGTCTGGCGACGGTGGCCGCGCAGCGCCCGGCGAATCTGGTGATCGTGATCCAGGACAACGGCGCCTATCAGATCACCGGCGGGCAACTGGCCGCGTCGGAAACGTCCGACCTGATCGGCATCGCCCGCGAGTCGGGCCTGACGCAAAGCGCGTGGGCCGCGGATGAGGCGGATTTCGACACCATGGTCGCCCACGCGCTGCACGCGCCCGGCCCTTGGGTGATCGGGGTGCGGATTGGCTCCGACCGGCCCGAGGCCACGACCGAGCGCGATCCGGCGCGGATCAGGGACCGGTTCATGCGCGGGATCGGCACGACCAAATAGGGCTTGTCCCAATGGGGCTTGCCCAATAGGGGACATGGCGCGACGCTTCCGCCCAACCACAGGAAACGCCGCCATGTCCCCGATCCGCATTGCCCTGGTCCAGCCCCGCACCATCGCGCCGCCCGCCGACGAAGCGAATGTCCAGGCCGCCTGTGCCTGGATCGCGCGCGCCGCCGCCGCCGGCGCCGATTTCGTCTGTTTCCCGGAAAACTACCCCGGCCCCTGGCGGATGCCCGCGACCTTCGACCCCATCCCCGCGCTGACCGAGGCCGCCCATCGCCACCGCATCCACGCCGTGTTCGGATCGATCGAGCCGATCGATCCCGCGTCCGGCGCCGCTTACAACCTGGTGGTCATGGCCTGGCCCGACGGCCGCGCGCCGTCACTCTATCGCCGCACCCACCCGCACGGCCCGTGGCTGTATCGCGGCGGCAAATACTGGGATTTCGACTATGTCCCCGGCAACGACTACCCGGTGTTCGACACCGTGCATGGCAAAGTCGGGCTGGCGATGTGCTCCGAGGTCTATATGCCGGAAGTCACCCGCGCACTGGCGCTGAACGGCGCCGAGCTGATCTTCATGCCGTCGGGCGTCACCAAGCAGCGGCTGTGGGAAAGCTGGCGCACCTTGCTCTACGCCCGCGCGATCGAGAATCTGGCGCTGGTCGCCTCCACCCAGAACCTGATCGCACCAGAGGATCGGGGCCTGGCTTTGCTTGCCTCTCCCGAAGGCGTTCTGTACGAAACCACCACCGAGGGCATGGGCGTGATCGAAGTCTCGCTGGACCGCGTGCGCGCGCTGCGGGCGGCCCGCGACGGCGTCGGGTCTTCCACCCATGCCGGCGCGAAGGAAGGTGTCCTGTCGCCGCAATGGCAGCGCCCGGAGCTGTATCGGCGCGGGTAGCGTCTCGGCGCCGCATCATGCACAGCACCGATGTCGTCATCCTTGGCGCCGGCGCCGCGGGGCTTATGTGCGCGCTGACCGCCGGCCGGCGCGGGCGGCGGGTGGTGGTGCTGGACCATGCCCGCCAGGTCGGTGAGAAAATCCTGATTTCCGGCGGCGGGCGCTGCAACTTCACCAATCTGCACTGCATCCCGGAGCGGTTCCTGTCGGCCAATCCGCATTTCTGCCGCTCCGCGCTGGCACGCTACACGCCACGAGATTTTCTGGACATGGTCGAGCGGCACCGCATCGCCTGGCACGAAAAGACCCTGGGGCAATTGTTCTGCGACGGCTCGGCGCGGCAGATCGTGGCAATGCTGCTGGCGGAATGTGACGCCGCCGGCGTGGAGATCCGGCTGCAACAGCGGATCGGCGCGGTGTCGCGCGGCGACCGGTTCCGCGTGGAAACAGACGCCGGCGCGATCGAGGCTGCCGCGCTGGTGCTGGCGACCGGCGGCCTGTCGATCCCGAAACTCGGCGCCACCGGCTTGTCCCACGATCTGGCGCGGCGCTTCGGCCTGGCGCTGACCGAACCCCGCCCAGGGCTGGTGCCTCTGCTGCTGGGCGGGACGGAGTTCGCCCGGATCGCGGACCTGGCCGGGGTATCGGCCCGCGTGGCTGCGCGCTGCAACGGGATCCAGTTCACCGAGGGTATGGTGGTCACGCATCGCGGCCTGTCGGGACCGGCGATCCTGCAGATTTCCTCGTTCTGGCGTGAAGGCGGGGCCGTGCAGATCGACCTGTTGCCCGAGGCCACCGAAGGGTTCCTGCGCGCGCGGAAGCGGGCTCGTCCGAAAGCGGGGCTGCGCAGCGTGCTGGGCGAGATGCTCTCGCAACGACTGGCCGATGCGTTCCTCCCGGCCGACGCCGCGGGGCACCCGATCGGGGCGCTGGCGGATCGCGATCTCGCCGCGTTGGAAGTTTCGTTGCGCGCCTGGCAGGTCTGTCCGACCGGCACGGAAGCCTATGCCAAGGCCGAGGTGACGTTGGGCGGCATCGCGACCACGGCGTTATCGCAACGAACCATGCAGGCGAACGCAGTGCCGGGCCTGTTCGCGATTGGGGAGGCGGTGGACGTGACCGGCTGGCTGGGCGGCTATAATTTCCAATGGGCCTGGGCCAGCGGCTTCGTCGCCGGCGCGGCCGCGTAGGGGTCGGGACACTCAGCTACGACCCACGCCATTGCCGAACTCCGGCGGACAGCATCCGCTGCGGCCCCCGGACGGATCCGGCCGCCGCGCCTTCCCGTCCCCCCGGCCATGACCGGGGGTGAGCTCACCCCAACCTATGATCGGCAACATGCGCACGACCTTCACCCGCGCACGGCACTTGACACCGGCCTTATACTCAATTCAAGTATAACCCGTCCGGCCCGCGACGGCCGGATTTTTCGCCCTCCTGTAATGCTCATAATGAGCACAAAGGATCCAGCATGTCCGCCGCCCTCTACGAACCGATCCGCCACCTGATCCCGCCCGTCGAATGGCCCGTGTTCGCCCCCGACATCGATGCCATCCTGCGCCTCAAGCGCGAGCGCGACGCCGTGATTCTGGCGCATAACTACCAGACCCCCGAGATTTTCCACTGCGTCGCCGACATCACCGGCGACAGTCTGGCGCTGGCACGCGAGGCGATGACGGTGGAGGCAAAAGTCATCGTCCTGGCCGGAGTGCATTTCATGGCCGAGACGGCCAAGCTGCTGAATCCGGACAAGACCGTCCTGATCCCCGACCTGCGCGCCGGCTGCTCGCTGGCCGAATCCATCACCCCGGAAGATGTCCGCCTGATGCGCGCGAAATACCCCGGCGTCCCGGTGGTTGCTTATGTCAACACCTCGGTCGCGGTGAAGGCCGAGGCAGATATCTGCTGCACCTCGGGCAACGCGAAGAAGATCGTGGAATCCCTCGGCGCCAGCCGCGTCATCATGCTGCCCGATGAATACCTGGCGCAGAACATCGCCAAGCAGACCGACGTGCAGATCATCGCCTGGGCCGGACATTGCGAGGTGCACCAGCGCTTCACCGCCGCCGAGGTGCGCGCACTGCGGGAGGACCACCCCGGCGTGATCGTGCTCGCCCATCCCGAATGTCCGCCGGATGTGGTGGCCGAGGCCGACTATGCCGGCTCTACCGCCGAGATGTCCGCCTATGTCACGCGCGAGCAGCCGCAGCGCGTCGTACTGATGACCGAATGTTCCATGGCCGACAACATCACCGTCGGCAATCCGAATGTCACCTTCGTCCGCCCCTGCAACCTGTGCCCGCATATGAAGCGCATCACGCTGGGCAATATCCGCTCCGCGCTGGAAGAAATGCGCCACGAAGTCACCATCGACCCGGCACTTGCCGCCCGCGCCCGCGAAGCCGTCGCGCGCATGTTGGCCGTGCGTTGAAAGGCCCCGCCATGACCCCGTCCCTCCCCGCCTTGATGATCGAACCCGCGGTCCGCGCCGCGCTGCTGGAAGACCTCGGTCGCGCCGGCGACCTGACCACCGATGCGATCGTGCCCGCCGACGCGCGCACCCGCACCGTGCTGCGCGCCCGCCAGCCCGGCGTGGTCGCGGGATTGGATTTCGCACTGACCGCGTTCCGCCTGATCGACCCCGCCATCACCGCCGAGATCGCCTGCCATGACGGGACGCGCCTGGCCCGCGGCGACGTGATCGCGCGCATCGCTGGCCCCGCGCGCGGCATCCTGACCGCCGAGCGCACGGCGCTGAACTTCCTGGGGCACCTCTCCGGCATCGCCTCGGCCACGCGCGGCGTGGTGGACGCGATCGTCGGGCATCGCGCGCAGATCGTGTGTACGCGCAAGACCATGCCCGGGCTGCGCATCGCGCAGAAATACGCAATCCGCGTCGGCGGCGGATCGAACCACCGCTTCGGCCTGGATGACGCGGTTTTGATCAAGGACAACCACGTCGCCATCGCCGGCGGCGTGGCCGAAGCGGTGGCCCGGGCGCGGGCCGGCGTCGGCCACATGGTGAAGATCGAACTGGAAGTGGACACGCTGGACCAGCTGCGCGCCGCGCTGGAGCTGCGCGTGGACGCGGTGCTGCTGGATAACATGGCCCCGCCGATGCTGGCCGAGGCCGTCCGCCTGGTGGACGGGCGCGCGATCACCGAGGCGTCGGGCGGCATCACCCCCGAAACGGCCCCGGCGGTGGCGGCATCCGGCGTCGATCTGATTTCGATCGGCTGGCTGACGCATAGCGCGCGCGTGCTGGATATCGGGTTGGATCACGAAGCCTGAAGGTCGGCCGCCACATCCACATCCGCAAGCTGCCGCAGCCGCGCCACACGCCGCGCCCCGAACCGCGCCAGCGTGTCGGCCAGCGCGTGCGGGCCGGACCAGCGCACGGGCGCGAACGGCCGGAACACGCGCCGCGGCCCGAACCCCACCAGCCAGTAGCCGCCATCCTCGGCCGGGCCGAACACCGCGTCGGCCCGGCCCAGGGCGCGCAACGCCGCGCGCACATCCGCCGCACCCGCGTCCGGAATGTCGCAGCCGAGCAGCACCGCCCGCCCGCGCCGGAACCGCGCCAGCGCGCGCGCCATCCGCGCGCCCAGATCGCCCCGCCCCTGCGCGATGCGCGCCACGCCGCGGGGCAGCCGGACGAACGCCCGATCCGGCGTCACCGCGACCAGCGTCTGAAACCGACGGTCCCGTGCCAGCGCCCGCAGCAGCCGCGACAAATTCGCAGTGTGGAACCGCAGCGCCGCCCGGTCCCCGATCTCGGCCGCCAGTCGCCGTTTCACCGCGCCCAGCCGCGGCGCGCGCGCGAACACGATCGCGGTATCCTTCATCGGTACCACCGCGCCAGACGCGCCGGTGACACGCCGCAGAACCACCCGGCCAGACACGCCAGGTTGCGCGCCGAGCGTCGTCCCCACCCGTCCCGTTCCCAACGTTCCGCGGAGGTCACCGCCGCCGCATCCAGCGCCACCAGCCGCGCCCGCCCGATGCGGCGCGCCAGCGCCACATCCTCCATCAGCGGCAGCGCCGGCACCCCGCCCAGCGCCGCCAGCAAATCGCGATGGATCAGCAATCCCTGGTCCCCATAGGGCAGGCCCAGCGCGCGACAGCGCCACGCCACCGCGCGTTCCAGCCAGCGCGCCCGCGGATCGGCGCTGTCCAGCGCGAACCGGAAATATCCCGCGCGCCCTGGTCCCGCCGCGATCAGCGCGCTCGCCACCGCCATCCAGCCCGGCGCCAGCACCGTGTCGGCGTGCAGCAGCAGCAGCCAGGGCCGGGACGTCGCCGCCACCCCCTCCGCGATCTGGCCGCCGCGTCCGCGCGGCGCCGCCAGCACGCGTACCCCGAAGGCGCGCGCCACGCCTGGCGTGGCATCCGTGCTGCCGCCATCCACCACCAGGATTTCTCCGGCGGCCTCCACCGAGGCCAGCACCGCACCCAGCCCGCGCGCCGCGTTCAGCGCCGGGATCACCACGGCAACGGCGTCAACCGGGTGTGAAATACGCCGTATCCTCCGCCCGCGCGCGCCAATCCGGGTTGCGGTCCCAGGATCGGATGCGCGTGCTCATGTCGCCGCCATACCGCACCCGGAACAGCAGGGTGCGCGTGGCGCCGTTCACGTATTCGTGCAGCTCCCCGCGCGGATGCACCACGAAGCATCCGGGCCGCACCGGGACCACCTGGTCCGGCGTCCGCATCTCGCCGCCGCCCTCCAGGCAGAAATAGATCTCGGTGGCGTTCGGATGGCAATGATACGGGCTAGTCTGGCCGGCCTCCCAGCACGCCACCGTTACGTCGCCTTCGCCGGCCAGGCCGAGGATTTTCTCCACATGCCGGCGCGGGTCGAACACCGCCTCGGCTCGCAGATCGTAAATGTCCATCAGGCGGCACTCGCCAGCGCGGAGGTCTGCAAGCGCGGCAGCACTTCCTTGGCGAACAGCTTCAATCCTTTCTCGGCCTGCGCATGATCCATGAACCCGGACCGCCCGATCAGAACAAGATTGTCGAACCCGCCCACCTTAGCCTGGAACTCATTGATCTGGCGCACCACCGAATCCGGGTTGCCCGCGAACATCAGCCCCTGCGCGATTGCGCGTTCGGCATCGATCCCGGCCAGCATCGCCCCGGGTCGTCCCGCCGCGCCGCCCGGCGGCGGTTTCGAGCGGTACAGCACCGGCGCGGCTTCCGGCGGCGACTGACCGGGCAGCATCTTTCCATATTGCGGCGCCTGTTTCAAAGACGTATTGACGAACCACAGCAGTTGGCTGCCGATGCGCACCGCTTCCTCGTCCGTCTCCCCGGTATAGACGAACGCGGAATAGGCGAACCGATCCGGCCCTGCCGGCGCCATCCCCGCTTCCGTGCGCGCCGCCTTGTAGGCGTCCCACGCTTTCTTCGTCCCCTCCGGCCCGCGCAGCACCACGGTGTTCAGGATATCCCGCCGCGCCAGCTCGGCCGAACTTGCCGGGTCCCCGGTCGCCGCCCATAGCGGCGGATGCGGGCGCTGCATGGCGGGCGGCCAGACATTGATGCTGCGGTGCCGGTAATGCTTGCCCTCCCAGGAAATCGGCCCGTCATGATGGGTCAGCGTGGCGATGATCAGGTCGATTGCCTCCCAGAACCGTTCGACGAAGCCGACCGGGTTGGCGTTGCCCGACGCCATCTCGGACCCGCCCGATTTCACGAACCCGATCTCCAGCCGCCCGCGCGAAAGCACGTCGGCGGCGGCATATTCCTCGGCGATCCGCACCGGATCCTTGCGGATCGAGATCAGCGTGCCCAGCGACAGAATCCGCACGTTGCGGGTCTGCCGCGCGAGCGCGCCCAGGAACAGCGGCGAGGCGCCGAACAGGCAGTTGATGCCGGCGTGATGCTCGTTCGAGATCACGTTGATTCCGAGCTCGTCGCATAGCAGGAACTCGTCCAGTACCTCATGATACAGATCCGCGGCGTGGCGCGGATCAACATAGCGATTGGGCAGGCTGGCGCGCACGGAATCGGCCTTCGCCAACACATCGTCGGGCACGAACGGATACGGACATTCGCACAGATACCAGGCTTTCATCGCACGTCCTCCATGAAGGCGGCTACCGCGGCGGCGAACGCCGCCGGCTGTTCCAACGCGGGATGATGCCCCGCGCGCGGGATCAGGGCGAACCGAGCCCCGGGAATCGCTGCCGCATAGGACCGCCCGTAGTCCGGCGTGACCACGCGATCGCTTTCGCCCCACAGCACCAGGGTGGGGACCGCGATCCGGTGCAGCCAGGCCCGCAAGCGCGGGTTGTACATATGCGGGTCCCAGCCATACAGGCACAGCGCATCGCGCGATTTCGCCGCGCGAATCACCGCCGCGTCGCTCATCGCATCGAAATCCGGCGCCAGCGCCGGATCGTGCCAGGATGCCGCCGTCACTTCGCGCGGATGGGTGTTGAACAGGTCCAGGATGTCGCGCGCCAGCGGATCGGTGCTGAACCGCACCCCCAGCGCATCCGCCAGGACCAGGCGCGCGATCTTGCCGGGCCGCATCAGCGCCAACTCCGCCGCCAGCCAGCCGCCGAACGAGCACCCGACCACCACCGCCGGCTGCTCCAACCCGTCCAGCAGCGCGGCATAAAGCTGCACCAGATCGTAGATCGTTTCGAACCCGTCGGGTCGCGCGCCGTCCCCGAATCCGGGGTGCGACGGCGCCATCACCCGCCCCGCTTGCGCCAGCGCGGCCAGGACCGGCGCATCCGGCGCCAGCGGGTCCGGCCCGTGCAGAAACAGGATCGGCCGACCGGAACCGGCCTCCAGCCATTCCAGCGCGATCCCGGCGATCTCGTGTGTCATGCGTTTCCCCGAATGCCGTCTTTCGACCAGCCTAGCGTGCCCGGGGCTACCCGGAAACCACATATCCGCGATAGGGTCCATCCGAAAGACGGATGGCTCCATGGATCTGCGCCAGTTGCAAAGCTTCGTCGATATCGCCGAATCCGGCAGCCTCAGCGGTGCCGCCTCCGCGCATGGGCTGGCGCAATCGGCGCTGTCGCGTCACCTGGCCGGGCTGGAGCACGCGCTGTCTTCCCGCCTGTTCGACCGCGGCCCGCGCGGCGTCACGCTGACCGATGCCGGCGGCCGGCTACTGCCGCGCGCCCGTGCCATCCTGGCCGACCTCGCCGCCGCTCGCGCCGAGCTGGCCGCCGGCGGCGCCACCGTGCACGGCAAAGTCGCGATCGCCACCTCCTCCACGGTTGCGGACGCGCTGTATGGCCCGCTCGCGCAGCGCCTGACGCGGGAGCACCCGGCGCTCCATCTGGATCTGCACGAAGGCCAGGACGATCTGATCGAACGCCTGGCCCAAGGCCGCCTGGATCTGGCGATCGTCACCACATCCGACCGTTCCGACCTGATCTCGTTCCGGCCGCTCTATACTGAGCCGGTGTGGCTGATCGGCCCAGCCGGCGATCCCCATCTGACCGGCGCCACCATCCCGCCAGCGCTTGCGCTGTCACGCGAGCTGATCCTGCCAGTGGGGGAGGCGAGCCTCGCCTGGCTGCATGCTCGTGGCCGGGCGCTGGGGGTGACGCCGCGCTGCCGGCTGCACGCGGAAAGCCTGGGGACCATCCGCGAACTGGTCCGCCGTGGCCTGGGCTGCGCGCTGCTGCCGCTCGCTGCGGTGCGCGCGGATGTGGCCGCGGGGGTGGTGGCTGGGGCGCCGATCGCGGGGTTCCAGCTGGTGCGCCGGCTGGGCACGCCGCGCGGGCGCAAGCCGGGACGGGCGGCCGCGGTGGTGGCGACGGCGATCTTGGCGGAGGTGGAACGGATGCTGGCCGCCGGCAGCATCCCCGGAGCGCGCGTCGCGGCGTGATGATCCGGAGCACCGGGCTGGCCCGCCCCCCTTCCCCCCGCAAACGAACCCGCGCACCATCCGCGGATGCTCCTCACCGAAGCCGACGGCAAAGCCCTGCTCGCCCAGGCCGCCATCCGCGTCCCCCCCGGCGCGCAGACCACCACCGCCACCCCGCCCGCCATCCCCGGCCCCTGGATCGTCAAGGCGCAGGTTCCCGCCGGCGGCCGGGGCAAAGCCGGCCTGATCCGCCCTGCGGCGACCCGGACCGAGGTCGCCGCTGCCCTCGCCGCCCTGCTCGGCGCGACCCACAAATCCCATCGCGTCCATGCCTGCCTGGTGGAACAAGCCGTGTCGGGCGCCGAGCACTACCTGGCCATCGCGCTCGACCCCGCCAGCAACGGCCTGCGCTTGCTTCACCGCGCAGCCGGCGGCATCGATATCGAAAACACCGGTCCGCTGGCCGGCACCCTGCTCCCGCCGGACCTGGAAGCTATCGAGGCCGCCCTCCCCGCCCTCATCCCCCACGCCGCCACCGCTTCCGTCGCCGCAAGCCTCGCCCGTCTGGTCCTGGACCGCGAACTGGCGTTGGCCGAAATCAACCCGCTATTCGTCACCGCCACCACCGCCATTGCCGGCGACGCCAAGATCGTGATCGATCTCAATGCGCTCTCCCGTCAGCCCGCACTGACCGCGCTGCTGGACGCGAACCCGCTTGCCTACCCCGACGCGATCCGCAAGCAGAGCTCCGGCTTCGATTATGTGGAGCTCGATCCCGACGGCCAGATCGGCCTGCTCACCACCGGCGCCGGCCTGTCGATGATGCTGATCGACGAACTGGCCGCCGCCGGTGCGCGCCCACTCAATTTTTGCGACATCCGCACTTCGATGCTGCGCGGCAGCCCGGCGCGGATCGTCGCCGCGCTGTCCTGGATGACCGCCCGGCCGAGCCTGAAAGTGATCCTGGTCAACATCTTCGCCGGCATCACGGACCTGGCCGAGTTTGCGGCCCTGCTCGCCGACGCGCTGACCGCCAGCGCCGTCCCGGTGCCTGTGATCGCGCGCCTGATTGGCCGCAACGCCGCCGCCGCGGCCGAAATCCTCGCGGCTCGCGCGCCTGGCGTGATCCTGGAACCGGACCTGACGGCCGCGCTGGCCCGCACATGTGCCGCGGCGAACGCATGGGCAAACGCATGATCGGGACCCTTTCCAGTGCCACGCCGGTCCTGGTCCAGGGCATCGCCGGCCGCATGGGCCGCACCCATGCCGGGCTGATGCGCGCCTACGGAACGAACGTCGTCGCGGGCGTTGCCCGCGGGGGCTCGGAAATCGACGGCGTCCCGATCTTCCCCACCCCCGAAGCCGCGGTCGCCGCCACCGGCGCGCTGGTCTCGGTGCTGTTCACGCCGCCGCTGGAGACGCTTCCGGCCGCCCTGGCCGCGCTGGAAGCCGGCATCCGCCTGATCGTCACCGTGGCCGAGGGCGTGCCCGCCCATGACGCGCTACGCCTCGGGCGCGCGGCGAAGCAAGCGGGTGCGGCATGGGTGGGCGCCTCGACCCCCGGTCTCGCGATCCCCGGCCGGATCAAGCTCGGGTTCCTGCCTGATGCCGCGTTGCGGCCGGGTCGATTCGGCCTGATGTCCAAATCCGGCACGCTGTCATACGAAGTCGGCTACCGTCTGGCCCAGGCGGGCCTCGGCCAGAGCCTGTGGGTGGGGGTCGGCGGCGATGCGGTCAAAGGCATCCGCTTCGCCGAACTGGTGCCGATCTTTGCCGCCGATCCGAACACCGACGCGATCGTCCTGGTGGGCGAGGTCGGCGGCACCGAGGAAGAGGAGGCCGCCGCGACCTACGCCGCCCTGAATACCGCCAAGCCCCTGCTCGCGCTGATCGCCGGCCGCGAGGCGAAAGAAGGGGTTGCGATGGGCCATGCCGGCGCCCTGGTGCACGGCGCCAGCGGTACGCTGATTGAGAAAACCCGCCGCCTGGAAGCCGCCGGCGCCCGCGTCTTCCCGACCATTGCCGCCCTCATCACCGCCTGCGCGGGCTTAACCTGATTGCCGCCTCCGCGGCCGTGTCCTGATCGCCGCCTCCGCAGCCCTTTATGGAGACCCGCAATGCGCGAAATCGCCCACGGCCTGTGCTTTCCCGAAGGTCCGATCGCCATGGACGACGGCTCGGTGGTGCTGGTGGAGATCGAACGCCAGACCCTGACCCGCATCCACCCGCATGGCGGCACCGAGGTCATCGCGCAAACCGGTGGCGGCCCGAACGGCGCCGCGCGCGGTCCCGACGGCCAGTTCTTCGTCTGCAACAACGGCGGCTTCGCCTGGCGGCTTGAAGCCGGGATGCTCCGCCCGGTTACCCAGGCAGCGTCCTATTCCGGCGGCCGGATCGAGACCGTGGATCCCGCCACCGGCGCGGTACAGGTCCTGTACGACCACGCCGGCGCGCACTTACTGCGCGGCCCCAACGACCTCGTGTTCGACCGCCATGGCGGGTTCTACTTCACCGATCTCGGCAAGTCGCGCGCCCGGGACCGCGACCATGGCGGCCTCTATTACGCCGCCGCGGACGGTGCGCGGGTTCTGGAGGTCGCGTACCCGATCCTCACCCCAAACGGCGTCGGCCTCTCGCCCGACGGCGCCACGGTCTATGTGGCCGAGACCGAAACCGCCCGCCTCTGGGGGTTCGACCTGATGGCCCCCGGCGTCGCGCGCAAGCGCGGTTTTCCCTCCCCGCATGGCGGCCGGCTGATCGCCGGCCTGCCCGGCTATCAGCGTTTCGACAGCCTGGCGGTGACCGCTGCCGGCAACATCTGCGTCGCCACCCTGATCACCGGCGCGATCACGGTCATCGCGCCCGGCGGCGAGGTGCTGCGCCAGATCCCCACCGGCGATCCGATGACCACCAATATCTGCTTCGGCGGACCGGATCTCCGCACCGCCTATCTGACCTTGTCCGGCCACGGCACGCTGGTGGCGATGGATTGGGACGAACCGGGGCTGGCGCTGGCGTAACCCCCGGCCGGGCTGCGTCAGCCCAGCCCCCCCAGCCGCAGCCCGGCCTCGTACCGCGCCCGTCCCTCCGGATCGGCGATCGGCGAGCGCTCCATGGCCTGGTCCACCGAAAATCGGGGTTCCAGCGCCAGCAGCCGGGTCCGGATCTCCGCCGCCTCGGTCCGCCGTCCCAGATGCCCCAGCGCCGCCAGTTGCGTCTTGTAGGCCGAGGAGAACCCTGGATTCGCCGCGATCGCCTCGGTGCCCACGCGCACCGCCTCGGCGTCATCGCCGCGCAGGAAATGCGGCACCGCCAGTGCCATGTCGAAGAAATACCGCAGCGGGTCGCGCGGCGACAGCCGGGCCGCCAGGCCGACCCGGCGCGCGGCCTCGGTGTGGCGGCCCAGATACGCCTCGTTCAGACCCGCCAGTGCCCAGCCCAGCGGCAGATTCGGGTTCGCGGTCAGCGCCTCGGCGTGGCGGCGGGTCGCCGCTTCGGGGTCCTGGCCGGCGAAGCCCAGCACATGCGCCGACAGGCTCAGCGCGCGCGCATCGTCCGGGTCCAGCGCCACCGCGGTCTCGGCATGGCCATGCATGGCCCGGCCCGCGTGGGCGGGATCGGCCACCCAACCCTGGCCGAGGGCAAACAGATGCCAATGCGCCAGCCAGGCCTGGACGCGCGGATGCCGGGGGTCGCGCATCGCGGCGGCGTGCAGCCGGTCCCCAGCGCGTTCGAACTCAGCGCGGTCCAGCCGTAGCAGGCCGGGCAGGGCCGCCCGCAGCAACCGCTCCGCCACCGGATCGCGCGGCGCGTCCTGGCGGCTTGCGTGCCATAGTAGCAACCGGGATTCCAGCTGCGCCACCGTTTCCCCAGCCAGTTCGTCCTGCAGCGCGAACAGAGTGGTGAAGGGGCGATCGAAGCGTTCGGCCCAGACCACCTCGCCGCCGGCGGCCAGATCCAGCAACCGGATGCTGACCCGCAACCGGTCCGCGGCGATCTGGATCGCGCCGTCCAGCAGGAAATCCAGCCCTGTCTCGGCCGCTCGCGGCGGTGGCGCCGCCAGCGGGACGCAAGCAATACCGCGGAATCGCGCCAGAGCGGCGATCAGCTCCTCGGACAGGCCGGCGGCCAGCGCCAGCGCTGACGGGCCGGCACCGGGCAGGGCGTGCAACCCGATCACGCCCACGCGCAGGCCCCGGGCGGTCGCCGCGCCGACCAACGCGGCGTGGATCGGCGGGACCGGCGGGGGCGGAATGGGCGCAGGCGGCAGCGGCTCGCCCAGCGCGGCGGCGCGCCGACGGCCAGCGGCGCTGGCGGCAGCGGGATCCCCGGCGCAACCGTGGGCGCGGATCAGCAGATCCCATGCCGGACTATCCGATGGGTCGCGGGCCAGCAGGATCTCGGCCGCCTCGATCGCCGGAACCGTCTCCCCCCGATCCAGCGCGGCAGCGATCGCGTAACGGGCGCGGCTGGTCTGGCGGCGCTCCTCGGCGGCAAGCCAGGCGTCGAACGCCGGGTCCACGCCGCGCAGATCCTCCAGCAGCGGAAGGGCGAACCCGGCCAGACCGCCGGGCGCATCCAGCGCCGCCACATCGGTCCACAATCCGCGCGCGTCCAATGCAAGCTCGGCGCGCCCGACGCGCATCAGGGGCGCCGCCAGGGTGCCAAGCGCGCTTTGCAGCTCGTGCAGCGCCTGTCGCAGTGAGGCCCGGGCCTGCTCCGGGGCACGCGTGCTCCAGAGCAGCGCGATCAGCTGCGCCCGCAGCACCGGGCGCGGGGCCTGCAACGCCACCACCGCCAGCAAAGCGCGGGTCTTGCGCGTTTTCGCCACCGCGGGGGCGCCGGCGACGGTCAGGCGCATCGGCCCGAACAGATGCAGCGCCAGCACCGGCGGCAACCCGGCATTGGCAGCGGCATCTAGGGTTAGCTCCGTCTGGATCGGCGGCAGCGTCACGGCGGGGGCAGCCTCGGGCGTTGTCGGCGGTCGAACACTAAATCGTGAGCACCCGGATATGCAACCATCACGTGTATTGAATTTACGATTTCCGCACCCCGCGGTTGTATTTGCGGCGTGCCGCGACGTTTGACGCGCCAGGTTTGCAGCCCCCGGCCGGTTCCTGTATCCATTTCGGCCCCCTCGCGCTGCAGCAAGCGGGGATCGCAATGCGCCGCGCAGGGTCCATGTCCGCCACCTCGTCCGTTGTTCCCACCGCCGAGACCGCCGCGCCAGTCAGCGCCAGCGGTGACACCCCGCCCGACCCTGATCGCTGGCGCGGCGACCTTGCCGCCCTGCGCGCCGAGCTCGACCAGCTGGACGACGCGGTGCACGATCTGCTGATGCGCCGCGCCGCGGTGGTGGCCCATGTCGCCGCCACCAAGCCGCCCGGCACCTCCGGGCTGCGTCCGGGGCGGGAGGCGGCGATGCTGCGCCGCCTGCTCAATCGCCATGCCGGACCGTTGCCCGCGCAGGGCATCATCCGCATCTGGCGCGAGCTGCTGGCGGCCACCACCGCGATGCAAGGCCCGTTCGCCGTCGCGGTATGCGACCCGCGTCCGGGCGCTGCCTTCACCCAGGCCGCGCGCGAGCAGTTCGGCGCGCTGACCCCGCTGCGCGCGCATGGCTCCGCCGCCCAGGCGATCGCCGATCTGTCCGCCGGCCGCGCCGCGCTGGCGGTGCTGCCGCTGCCGTCGGAAGCCGAGCCGGCGCGCGACGCCTGGTGGACCGCCCTGCTCCACAAGGACAACCCGCGGCTGCATGTCGTCGCCCGGCTGCCGTTCTGGACCCGCCGGCCGGAGGGCGCTGCCGATGCCCCCGCTTTCGTGCTCGCCGCCGTGCCGCCGGACGCCAGCGGCGGCGATCGTTCGCTGATCGGTCTCGAGCTGGAACGCGGCGTCTCGCGCGCCCGCCTGGCTGCCGCCCTGACCGCGGCCGGGTTTGCGCTGGAGACCGCCGGCGCGCTGCCCGGCGGCGTGATCCTGCGCCGCGAGCCTGACGCAGACGCGCAGGTGCTGGCGGAAGTCGGCGGGTTCGTGACCCAGGACGACCCGCGTCTGGCCCGGCTCAGCGCCGCGCTGCGTCCGCCCGTGGTACTGGGCGCCTACGCGATTCCGATCGACGGAGCTACGCCATGACCGCCCCCGCCCCGCGCCCCGAGGTACTTCGGATTGCCCCCTATATCCCGGGCGACTCCCACGTGCCGGGCGTGAACCGGGTCATCAAGCTGTCATCGAATGAGGGCGCGTTCGGCGTCCCGCCCGCCGCCCGTGCCGCGTTCCTGGCGGCCGCGGACGAACAATTCCGCTACCCCGATCCCGGGTCGGACGCATTGCGCGCTGCGATCGGCAAACGCTTCGGCCTGGACCCGGCGCGGATCGTGTGCGGCAACGGATCCGACGATCTGATCCACCATCTGGTCATGGCCTATGCCGGCCCGGGGCGGGACGTGATCATGTCCGCGCATGGGTTCCTGATGTACGAGATCAGCGGCGCCTATGCCGGTGCACGCGTGGTCAAGGCGCCGGAGCGCAACATGACCGCGGATGTGGACGCGATGCTGGCTGCGGTCACCCCGGCCACGCGGATGGTGTTTCTGGCCAACCCCAACAATCCGACCGGGTCGCTGTTGCCGGAGGCCGAAATCGCCCGCCTGCGCGCCGGCCTGCCACCGGAAGTGCTGCTGGTGATCGACGCGGCCTATGCCGAATACGTGGACCGCCCCGACTACGACCCCGGGACCCGTCTGGTGGACGCCGGCGACAACACGGTCATGACGCGGACGTTCAGCAAGATTTTCGGCCTCGGCGGCGCCCGGGTCGGCTGGGTCTACGGCCCGCCCGCCATCATCGACGTGCTGCACCGCGTGCGCGGCCCGTTCAATGTCGCGATGGCCTCGCAGGAGGCGGCGATCGGCGCGCTTACCGAACCCGGCTGGGTCGAACGGGGCCGCACCCACAACACCCGCTGCCGCGCCATCCTGACCGAGGGGCTGCAAGCCGCCGGTATCCGCGTCTGGCCGAGTGAGGGCAATTTCGTCCTGGCCGATTTCGCCACCCCCGAACGCGCCGCCGCGGCCAACGCCCATTTGCGTGCGCGCGGGATCATCGTCCGCCCGGTGGGGGGCTACGGCCTGCCGCACTGCCTGCGCATCACCATCGGCACCGAGGACGAAGTGGCGGCGGTGATCGCCGCGATGGCCGGCTTTCATGGCTGAACCCCTGTTCCGGCGCCTTGCGCTGATCGGCGTCGGGCTGATCGGCAGTTCGGTGGCGCGCATCGCGCGCGAACGCGGCGACCTGGCCGGCGAGCTGGTGGCCTGCGCGCGCACCGAACGCACGCGCACGCGGGTAGCCGAACTCGGGATCGCGGATCGGGTAGAGGCCGACCCCGCCCGGGCCGTGGCGGGCGCGGATTGCGTCATGCTGGCCGCGCCGGTGGGCGCCTTCGCCGAGCTGGCCGCGGCGATCGCGCCGGTCCTGGCGCCAGGCGCGATCCTGACCGATGTTGGGTCCACCAAGCAGTCGGTGATCCGCGATGTCGGCCCGCTGCTGCCGGAGGGGGTGCATTTCGTGCCCGCCCATCCGCTGGCCGGCACCGAATATTCCGGGCCGGATTCGGGATTCACCACCCTGTTCGACGGCCGCTACACGCTGGTGGTGCCGCCGGCGGGCACGGATGAGGACGCGATCGAGAAGGTTTCGGAACTGTGGCGCCGCTGCGGGTCCATGGTGGAGCGGATGGACCCGGCGCATCACGACCGCGTCCTGGCGATCGTCTCGCATCTGCCGCATCTGCTGGCGTTCACGATCTGCGGCACCGCCGACGACCTGGAGGACGAAAGCCGCCAGGAAGTGCTGCGTTTTGCCGCCTCGGGCTTCCGCGATTTCACCCGCATCGCCGCGTCCGACCCGGTGATGTGGCGCGACGTGTTCCTGAACAACCGCGAGGCGCTGCTGGAAATGCTGGCGCGCTTTACCGAGGACGCGCAGGCGATGGCGCGCGCGGTGCGCTGGGGCGACGCGGCGTATATCGAGGACAAGGTGGAGCGCGGCCGCAAGATCCGGCGCGGGTTGATCGCGCTGAAGCAGGCGTAGCCCGTTCTTAGCCTCTGGGCGGCAGGATCGGCGGGCAAGCGCCAGCCGCATACTGTTGTAATCAGGGGATTTTCATGACGTACGTGTTCGACACGCTTGGCTATTCCAAGCATTTGCGGCATGCTGGGGTCGCGATGGCCGAAGCCGACGCACATGCCGAGGCGGCACGGGATTTCATCATGAGCGAGATCGCGACACGACAGGACATGCTGGCGGTACGCCAGGACCTCAGCGTGGCCAAGGACGAGCTGCGCGGCCGGATCGACACCGTGGGCCTGCGCGTGATCGTGCAGCTCGGACTGCTGGTGGCGGCTTCCGTCGCGACCCTGGCGGTGCTGATCAAGCTGTAGGGCGAGGGGCACTCGCGCCCGCTCAGCCCGCGATCCGTCCATCCGCCATCCGCACCTGCCGTCCGCACGCCGCCGCCAGCGCCGGGTCATGCGTGATCAGAAGCAGCGCCGCCCCGGTCTCGGCCACCAGCGCGAATAGCAGGTCCATCACGGCCGCCCCGGTCGCCTGGTCCAGGTTCCCGGTCGGCTCGTCGGCCAGAACCAGCGCCGGGCGCGGCGCCAGGGCGCGGGCCAGCGCCACCCGCTGCTGCTCGCCGCCCGAGAGCTGTCCCGGCAGATGCCCGGCGCGATGGGCGAGCCCGACGCGCCCCAGCATCGCCGCCGCCGTTCCCGAAGCGTCCCGCCGCCCGGCCAGTTCCAGCGGGATCGCGACGTTCTCCAACGCAGTCATGGTCTCGATCAGGTGGAACCCCTGGAACACGATGCCGACTCGGCCGCGCCGCCAGGCCGCGCGCGCTTCCTCGTCCAGCCGCGCCAGCTCGCGCCCCTCCACCAGCAGGCTACCCGCGCTCGGCTGTTCCAGCCCGGCCAGCAGCATCAACAGGCTGGTCTTCCCGGACCCGGACGGGCCGAGCAGGGCCACCGTCTCCCCGGCGGACAAATCGAGGTCCACGCCGCGCAGGATGTTGACCGCGCCGGACGCGGCGGGCAGGGTCAGGCACAGGCCCCGTGCCACGAGCAGGGGACGGGACGGCGGCGAGGTGTCGGTCATGGCGGCAGCATATGGGCTTCGTGCCGCTCTGCGCAGCCTGCTGATGGTGGCCCCGCTTGTCGCCTTGGCGGCTGTGGCCGCGGCGCCCGCCCGCGCCGCCCCGGTGCGGCTGCTGGTCATCGGCGATTCCCTTGCGGCCGGCTTCGGCCTGCCCCATGCGGCGGGGTTCGAGGTGCAGCTGGAAGCGGCCCTGCGCGCGCAAGGCCAGGACGTGCGGATCATCGACGCCGCGGTTTCCGGCGCCACCTCCGCCGACGGACTGGCGCGCCTGTCCTGGGTGCTGGGCGGCATCCCGCGCGCCGGCAGTCCGGTGGCGGCGCTGCTGGAGCTGGGTGCGAATGACGGGCTGCGCGGCCTGCCCGTGCGTGACCTGCGCGCCAACCTGACCGCAATCCTGAACCGGCTGGCGGCGCGGCATATCCCGGTGCTGCTGGCGGGGATGTATGCGCCGCCGAATCTCGGCCCCGGCTACGAGCGACGCTTCCGCGCCGTGTATGCGGCGCTGGGGCGCCGGCCCGGGGTGGTGCTGGAGCCGTTCTTCCTGGCCGGGGTGGCGCGGGTCCCGGCGCTGACCCAGGCCGACGGGCTGCACCCGAATGCCGCCGGGGTGCGTCGCGTCGTCGTCCTGATCCTGCCCGATCTACGCCGCGTCCTGGCGATGGCGGGGGCGGAGGCCCAGAAATGAGGTTGTTCGTCGCCCTGGACCTGCCCTGGGACCTGCGCGAGCGCCTGGCGGCGCTGGCCACCGCGATCCCCGGCGCGCGCTGGGTGCCGCCGGAGAACTACCATCTCACGCTCCGCTTCATTGGCGAGGCGCGTCCCGACCAGGCCGAGGAGATCGACCACGCCTTGGCCGCGCTGCGCGGACGCGGGTTCGATCTGACCTTGGCCGGCGTCGGCACGTTCCACAAAGGCGGGCGGGACACGCAGCTTTGGGTGGGCGCCGAGCGCAGCGACGCGCTGACGCATCTGCGCGGCAAAATCGAGACCGCGCTGCAACGCGCCGGCCTGGCCGCGGAACGCCGCCGATTCCAGCCGCATGTCACCTTGGCGCGGCTCGACTATGCGCCGGAGGCGAAGCTGGCCGGGTTCGTGCAAAGCCACAACCTGTTCCGCGCCGATCCCGTGCCGATCGCGCATTTCACCTTGTTCAGCTCGCGGCTGGGGAAGGAGCAGGCGGTCTATACGCCCGAGGTCGAATACGACCTGGCGTGATCCGCGCCGGTTTGTTAACGCCGCTGCGCTGCCCCCAAGGCGCTATCATAGGTTGTTCCCATGTCCGCCACCCCGCTCCACCGCTGCGCCTGGGCCGAGGCCACCTCCGGCCTGCGCGCCTATCACGACACCGAATGGGGTGTCCCGCTGCATGACGATCGCGCCCTGTTCGAGCTGCTTTGCCTGGAGGGCGCCCAGGCCGGCCTGTCCTGGCGCAGCGTGCTGGAACGGCGCGAGGGCTACCGCACGGTCTATCGCGGTTTCGCCATCGACGCGGTGGCGGCAATGACGGACGACGAACTGGCCGCGATCCTGGCCGGTGGCCCGGTGATCCGCAACCGGTTGAAAATCTTCTCGGTGCGCGACAACGCCCGTGCGGCGCTTGCCGTGATCGCGACCGAGGGCAGCCTGGATCGCTTGATATGGTCCTTCACCGGCGGCGCGACCTTGCGGCCTGGGAATACGACGCCGGTTGCCGAATCGGCCGAGTCGCGCACCTTGAGCAAAGCGCTCCGCGCGCGGGGATTCCGCTTCGTCGGCCCGACGATCTGCTACGCCTTCATGCAGGCAGCCGGCCTGGTGGATGACCACCAGGCCGGCTGCTTCCGCGCCGGCGGGCGGGCCTGACTGCGTCCGTAGGCCCGTAGCTGGAGGTTATTTCGGCAGTTCGTCGTGACGTGTCTCCCGCCCCAGCAGCATCGCCACCACGCTGAGCAGCGCGCAGCAGGTCATCACCGCCGAAGCGGTGGCGAAATTGCCGCCGAACGGCGCCACCAGCAGCCCCGCAACCAGCGGTCCGAAGCTGGTTACCACCCGGCCCGAGCCGTTGCAGAACGCCACCGCGGTGGCACGCATCTGGGTGGGGAACAGTTCCGGCAGATAGATCGCGTGGCCCGAGAACACGCCGAACACGAAGAAGCCGAAGATCGGCAGCACCCAGGGATACGGTCCCCAGGTGGTGGCGAAGGCGAACAGGCCGACCCCGGTGACCACGGTGCCCAGGCTATACAGCACGATCGTGCCGCGGCGGCCGAACGCATCGGCCAGGAAGCCGAACGCGGCGTAGCCGGCGATGCCGCCCAGGCCCCAAAGCTCCATCCCCCAGGTGATGTACGGCACGACCCCCATCCCGACGACGCCCTGCTTGTGCAGCAGCATCGCCTGGATGGTCGGCAGCCAGAGCTGACTGGTCCAGATCGCCAGCAACGAACCCAGCGCGAACAGCACGCCCACCATGGTGCTGTAGCGGTTCTGCGCCGAGAACAACTGCGGCCAGGAAAACTTCATGAACTCGTGATCGTCGGCGCTGCGGTGCTGCGAGGCGACCAATGCCTGGCGGCGTGCCTTGACGGCGGCGAAGCGTTCCGGCTCCACCATGCCGCGACGCAGCATCAGCAACAGCAGGGCCGGAATGATACCGGCGAAATAGACCGCGCGGAATCCGAACGGCGCGAGCCCGTGATACATCTGCGCCGCGATCAGATTGCCGAAGCCGGCGCCGGTCATCATGATACCCAGGATCCGGGCACGATGCTGCTCGGCGAAGGCTTCCGCCACCAGCGGGATGCCGACTACCAGCTCCGCCCCAGTGCCGAGGCCGGCCAGGAATCGGCAGATGCCGAACATCCATAGATTGGGCGCTACGCCCTGCAGCGCGGTGAACACGCTGTACATGGCGATGCTGATCGCCAGGGTCCGCACCCGACCGATATAATCGGCGACGGTACCGAACACGAAGCCGCCGATCGCCCACCCCATCAGGCCGGCCATCGCCAGCCAGCCGCCGATCTTGCCCAGTTCCGCGTTGGTCACCGGGCCGCCGGCGAGCGCCACCACGGTCGGTTTCAGTACCAGCGCAAACAGGGTGAAATTGGTGATATCCAACGACCATCCCAGCCAGCAGACCAGGAACACCATCCACTGGTAGCGCGAGAATCCGCGAATCCAGCCCAGCCCGCCGCCGAGCGCTTGTTCGTTTTGCATGTGGCCTCCCAGAGCCTTCGTTGGACGTGATTTTATTATAGCCCGGGCTTGCGCCCGGGAGGCGCCCTGCGCCGGCTTGTCGCCGGTCGCGGCCGCTTATGGGCAGCATGATGGGTTGTTCCCAACCATGCAACCGATATTGAGAGACAGGGAAAAAAGAGGCGCCGGGGGGCGGACGCACCGCCCCCCGGTCGCGCCGCCTAACGCGGCAGGTCGTCGTGGCGCGTCTCGCGCCCCATCGCGACGCCGATGATCGACAGCAGCGCGAAGCCCGTCATCACCGCCGCCGCCTTGGCGAAATTGCCGCCGAACGGAGCCACCAGAAGCCCCGCCACCAACGGTCCGAAGCTGGTGATGAACCGCCCCGAACCGTTGCAGAACGCGACTGCGGTGCCACGCATATGCGTGGGGAACAGTTCCGGCAGATAGACCGCGTGGCCGGAGAACACGCCGAACACGCAGAAGCCGAACAGCGGCAGCACATAGGGGTAGGGTCCCCAGGTGCTGGCGCCAAGATACAGTCCACAGCCGAAGATCAGCGTGCCGAGGCTGTACAACATGATCGTCGGCTTGCGGCCCAGCGCATCGGCCAGGAAGCCGAAGGCGCCATAGCCGAAGATACCGCCGATGCCGAACATCTCCATCCCCAGTGTCACATATGGCACCACGGCGGCGCCGGCGATGCCCTGCTTGTGCAGTATGATCACCTGGATCGTCGGCAGCCAGATCTGGCTGGTCCAGATCGCCAGCAGGGTGCCGGTGGCGAAGATCAGGCCCACCACCGTGTTGTAGCGGTTCTGATTATTGAACAGCTGCAACCACGAGAAGCGCATGAACTCGTGATCGGCCGCGCTGCGGGTCTTGGCGGCAGCCAGCGCCTCGCGCCGCGCACGCACGGCGGCAAAATGCTCCGGTTCCACCATCCCGCGCCGGATCAGTAGCAAGAGCAGCGCCGGGATGATCCCGGAGAAGAACACCACCCGCCACCCGTAGGGCGACAGGAAATGATACTCCTGCGCGGCCAACAGATTGCCGAACGCGGCCCCGGTCATCATCAGCCCCAGCACGCGGGCACGCGAGTTCTCGGCGAAGGCCTCGGCCACCAGCGGGATGCCTACCACCAGCTCCGCCCCGGTGCCGAGGCCGCCCAGGAAGCGGAACAACCCGAGCTGGAACAGGCTATGCGAGAACCCCTGCAGCGCTGTGAACACGCTGTACATCGCGATGCTGATCGCGAGCGTGCGCACCCGGCCGATATAGTCGGCGATCGTGCCGAACACGAACCCACCGACCGCCCAGCCCAGCAATCCGACCATCGCCAGATAACCGCCGACCCGGCCGATCACGGCGACCGAGGCGGTGCCGCCGACCAGTTCCGTCACCGCCGGCTTCAATACGAAAGCGAACAGGGTGAAATTGGTTCCGTCCAAGGTCCAGCCCAGCCAGCAGGCCATGAACACCAGCCATTGGTAACGCGTGAAGCCCTTGATCCAGCTCAGGCCCCCGCCCATCGTCTGTTCTTGTTGCATGTCCCCTCCCAGGGATCCGTAGGTCGTTGCGTTCAGTTCATGGCGGACGATTCCGCCGCACGGCGTTCATATCGCCGCGCCGCGCCCGAACTCCGGACGCTGCGCCTGGCAGCATGACCGAGCGTGACATGGGATGCAACCACAACCCACCAAGACTTTACGCGCCGGCATCCATCCCGCAGACTCCGCCGTGGCAAAACAGGAATGCGCCATGAGCCTTCGCATCGGCATCGCCGGCATCACCGGCCGCATGGGCCGTCTGCTGGCCGAGGAAATCCCCGCCGCCGGCGCCGTCCTGTCGGGCGGAACCAGCCGCGATCCCGCGGCC
>DAHWDR010000431.1:0-4904 GCA_027330745.1 Acetobacteraceae bacterium
CGGGCGCGTTCGGCGAAGCGGAGGTAAGCGGCGTGGTAGACGATGCCGCCGGCGTCGGTGTCTTCGTAGTAGACGCGGATGGGGTGGCGGTGGGGGGCGCCCTCATCCGGGGCGCTGCGCGCCCCGACCTCTCCCGCAAGCGGGAGAGGTGGCAGCGGGGGCGATGACAGCGGGGGCGGTGACGGAGTTGGGGGGGTCATGGATCGGGCGGTTCGGCCAGAAGGTCGGGCTGCACCGTCGGCGGGATCAGGCCGAGATGGCGCCAGCCGGGGTGACCCAGCATCCGGCCGCGGCTGGTGCGCAGGACCAGGCCCTCCTGGATCAGGAACGGCTCGATCACGTCTTCCAGCGTATCGCGGGCCTCGGACAGCGCGGCGGCCAGGGTCTCGACGCCGACCGGACCGCCGGCGTGGTGTTCGGCGATGCGGCGCAGGTAGCGGCGGTCCATCGCGTCCAGGCCGCGCGCGTCCACTTCCAGACGGGTCAGTGCGGCGTCGGCCAGGGCCCGGTCCACCTGGGGGGCGCCCTGGACGGTGGCGAAGTCGCGCACCCGGCGCAGCAGGCGGCCGGCGATGCGCGGCGTGCCGCGGGAGCGGGTGGCGATCTCGGCCGCTCCCTCCGGCGTGAGGTTCAGGTTGAGGATGCCCGCGCCGCGGCGGACGATGATCTCAAGCTCGGCCGCGGTATAGAAAATCAGACGCAGCGGGATGCCGAAACGGTCGCGCAGCGGCGTGGCCAGCAGCCCGGCACGGGTGGTGGCGCCCACCAGCGTGAACGGCGGCAGGTCGATCCGCACCGAGCGCGCGGCGGGGCCTTCGCCGATAATCAGGTCGAGCTGGAAATCCTCCATGGCCGGGTAGAGCACTTCCTCGATCGCGGGTTGCAGACGGTGGATCTCGTCGATGAACAGCACGTCCCTGGGCTGGAGATTGGTCAGAATTGCGGCCAGATCGCCGGCACGCTGGATCACCGGACCGGACGTGGCGCGGAAACCCACGCCGAGCTCACGGGCGACGATCTGCTCCAGCGTGGTCTTGCCAAGGCCGGGCGGACCGTGGAGCAGCACGTGATCCAGGGCTTCGCCCCGGCCTTTCGCGGCTTCTATGAAGATCGCGAGGTTCTCTCGGCTGGCTTGCTGGCCGATGAAATCGGCGAGACGTTGCGGGCGAAGCGTGGCCTCGGCGGCGTCTTCCTCGCGGCGGACCGGGGTGATTTCGCGGTCCGTCATGGCGCGGCCACCTGCCGCCCCCTGTCATGGCCGGGCTTGACCGGAGCGTCTGCGCATGGACGTACGGGGGTCGATGGCCGGGTCGAGCCCGGCCATGACGGGAGGGGGGTGGGGACGCCGCGGGTCATGCCGCCAGCTCGCGTAACGTGTCGCGGATCAGCGTGCCGATGGGCGCGTCCGCGCCAAGCCGGTCGAGCACGCGGGCAAGCGCTGGTTGCGCTTCGGCGCGGCGGTAGCCGAGATTGACCAGGGCTGACAGCGCGTCCTCGGCCACACCCGCGGCGATCGGCGGTGGCGCGGGCAGGCCGGCGGTGGCGGGCATCCCGCCGGCTTTCTCGCGCAGTTCGGTCAGCAGCCGGGCGGCAAGCCGCGGGCCGACGCCGGGGGCGCGGGTCAGGCTGTCGCGGTCGCCGGCCAGGATGGCGGCGGCGAGATCGCGCGGGGCCAGCGCGGACAGCACGCCCAGCGCCACTTTCCCGCCGACGCCCTGGACGGTGGTGAGCAGGCGGAACCAGTCGCGCTCGGCCGGGTCGGCGAAGCCGTAGAGCAGGATTGCGTCCTCGCGGACATGGGTTTCCACCAGCAGCGTGGCGATGGCGGGCGCGGCGGGAAGCGCGGCCAGCGTGCGGGTGGACGCCTGGACCAGGTAGCCGACGCCGTTCACATCCAGGATGCAGGCGGCATCCTCGATCGCGGCGACCCGGCCGGCGAGGCGCGCGATCATGCGGCGGTCTCAGAGGAAGCCCAGGCGAGGCGGGAGGCGCGGTGATGGGCGTGGCAGATCGCGACCGCCAGCGCATCGGCGGCGTCGGCACGACGGATCTGGGCGCCGGGCAGCAGGCGGCGGACCATCATCTGCACCTGTTCCTTCGCCGCGTTGCCGGTGCCAACCACGGCGCGTTTCACGGTCTTGGCGCCGTATTCGGCGACCGGGATACCGGCCAAAGCGGGCGCCAGCAGCGCAATGCCGCGGGCGTAGCCAAGCTTCAGCGTCGCCGCGCCGTTGCGGTTGACATAGGTTTCCTCGACCGCGGCTTCATCCGGGCGATGCGTGGCGATCAGCGCGGCCAGGGCGTCATGGAGAAGGCGCAGCCGGGTGGGGACGGACGTGGCGGGATCGGTCGTGATCGCGCCGTCGGCGATGTGGCGCAGGCGGTTGCCGTCCACGGCGATGATACCCCAGCCGGTGGCGCTGAGCCCGGGGTCGAGGCCGAGAAGGAGCATGGGAGCGAATCGCACGGGTTGGGGGCAGCGCGGAGGGTAGCATAGGATCGAGCGCGCGGGGTCGAGGCGGCCGGAGAGGTGTGCATTTCTCTGGAACGGGGCGCGCGCGGGGGGCGTGGGTTGTGCATTTTGGCCGCCGCGACGGGGGGAGTTGCGCGGATTCCGGTAAGGTTTCGTTCAGGGAGGCGGCGGCGGTGACGAATATCGCGAGCCTGGTGCTGTTCGCCGCGATGCTGGCGAGCGGACAGGCGCTGTTCAAGGCGGTGGGGCTGGTGCTGCGGGGCGCGGGGGTGGCGGCGGCGCTGCGCGCGCCGAGCCTGTGGGCGGCGTTGGTGCTGTATGGCGGGGCGACGGTGCTGTGGATCTGGATCCTGTCGCGGGTGCCGCTGACGCGGGCCTATCCTTGGGCCTCGTTGGGGACGGTGCTGGTGCCGCTGATCGGGTGGTACTGGTTCCGCGAGCCGGTGGGGCCGGTGTTCTGGGTGGGGGTGGGGTTGATCCTGGCTGGGCTGCTGCTGACGCAGGTGGGGGGGTGAGGGGGGCGGGGGGATTCGATTCAGAACACTCGGAACGCGCCGACGATCGCATACATCGCTAGTCCCGCCTCCAGCAGCGTGCCCCCGGCGAGGGCGATCAGCAATACGACCGCAGCACCGCGGCCGACCCGCGGCATCGGGAGCGATCCCGCCACGGCCGTGACCAGGGCCAGTAACGGCAGAAAGTACCTTCCCTGCACCCCTAGCACCACGGGCGCACCTACCGGCGTGGTGTCGAGATACATCGCAAGGAACGTGAGAACGACAGCACCCGCCAGCAAGAACGCGCACCAAGTGCTCCTAGACAACGAGAGGCGTTGATCGGTGGTTTCTCCGATCAGGCAGGCCCCTAGCAGCGTCGCCCCGGCCGACACGTAAGCATACCCTGGCATCGCGACCGTCAGCCAACCGAAGATCCCGATCGTCGAGGTCACATAAAACCAAGCCTGCCAATGGGCTGAGTGCATGATCGCCAGCACGAAATCAAGCGGATGGGTCAGCACGAAACGTGCCTGGGCATGGATTGCCGCGCCCGGCTCGAACGCGATCACCCGCCCGGCATTGAGGACGAGCCATAGCGCCGTACCGCCCAGCGCCACCATCAGGATCGTTGCCAGGGCGCGCAGCTGGTTGGATCTCTGCGCGGGAACCAGCGCCGCGGGTACCGCGATCAGCAGCAACGGGGCATAGACCAGCTTGGACGCGCAAACGACAAGGCCCGCAGCGGCGGCACCAAGCACCTCACTCCGCCGCCAAGTGCCCCGTTGCAATGCGCGCAGCCCAAGCGCCGTCAGAAGAAACCCGCTACTTATGACCAGCGCATCCTGCGAAGCCGAAGCGTATTCGTAGAGCGCCATCGGCAGCAGCCCGGCCACCATTGCGGGTGCCCGCCCCACCGGCATCAGTCCAATCGCCAGTGCCAGAATCGTAATCGCTGCGACTAGGTTGATGGCTCGTGTGAGATAGAGCAACAGGAGTGGTCCCGCGCCAAGAGCGCGTCCGATCCAGATCGCCACTACCTGCGGCAGGTAAGCAATGGGCGGGTAACCTGCCGTATTCGTAAAATCCGCAAACCGACGTCGCCCGGCGTCAAGCGTTATCGCGTCCGCCCGAAGACTGCGAGCCAGTGGTGCCACGATGGTTGTGCGCGGTGCGAGGATCGCATCGGTCCCCAGAAATTGTCTCGTCAACGCCGCAAGCGAAGCAGGCACGACTCCGCCCGCGGCGCCGTCCTGCACCTGTGCCAGCAGCGTCCCTTCGCTGATTTGGTAGGCACGTTCAAACTGCGCCGGCTCGTCCGGCACCTGGAACGGCGGAGTAACAATGACCAGCGGCAACGTTCCAAGGAGGCCAACTACCAAACATAGCAGATAGGGCAGTCCCCACGTTGATCTATCGACGTATCTTATCATGTAATTCTCAATGTTATAACAACAATTTGTGGCATTTTGGCAGCAAATGTGCCGGTTACGTCATCTTCCATCGCTCGCTATTTGAGCCACAACGACAGAGAAGGACCGCTGCAAATGGCCGACAAGCCGGACAGCACTGCGTGCTTTTGCAGAACTGACGAAAATGTCATTGCCATCATGGGTCGGCGGGGGGAAGATGGCACGCATTCTGGGTTCCGGGCTTTCGCAGCATTCTGGCAGCCATGGATGACAACGGGCTGTCAACGCCAGCCGATTCCGGCCATCCTACCGGTATGGACGCCTTGCGCAAACTCCAGCCGATGACCGCGACTGCGTTCCTTGACGGGGACAGCGGCGATCGGTCCGGGCGGCGCTGGCAGCTACGCGATGGCCAGCCGGAGGCGATGGCCCCGGCCAGCCGCACCCATGGCGCGATCCAGGCCGAGTTGGCCCGGCTGATCGGCAACCATCTGCTCGCCGCCGGCCGCCCCTGTCAGGTGGTGA
>DAHWDR010000435.1:0-3788 GCA_027330745.1 Acetobacteraceae bacterium
ACGCGCTGTTTATGGAACACAGTGTGCAGACGCTGGTGACGTAGCAAGTGGCTAGCATTGCGCTGGGTTACGAGGACCTGATCGATCGCGACGCAGTCCGCCGCGACGGCACCCGTGGGGAGATGGAGAACCGGATCAAGGAGTGCCAACTCGACCTGTTCGCCGACAGCATCTCGAGCGCGACGATGCGGTCCAAACAATTGCGCTTGTGGACCTCTTTCCTGGCCCAGATGCTGATATGCGCGCTGAGCCGGATCGGGCTCGCAAGGACCGCAGATCAGAAGGCCACCGAAAACAAAGAGCTAGCGTGCGCCACGCGGCCCGCGCAGCGGATGGCGCGTCTGCACCAGTTCGCGCAGCCTCGCGTCCGGAATATGCGTATAGATTTCGGTGGTCGCGATATCGGCGTGACCGAGCAGGGTTTGCAGACTGCGCAGATCCGCCCCGCCAGCCAGCAGATGGGACGCGAAGGAGTGCCGCAGCACATGCGGGGAGACGCGCGCCGGGTCCAGCCCCGCCGCCAGCGCAACCTGCTTGACCACCAGCGCGAAACCCTGCCGGGTCATCGCCTGGCGCGGATCGCGGCCGGGGAACAACCACGGGCTATGCGGCGGCGTTGCCGCACCCGTGGCCGCGCCCTTCGCCGCAATCAGCGCGGCAGCCGCCTGGCGCGCGGCAGACGATAGCGGGACCAGCCGCGTCTTGCCGCCTTTGCCGCGAATCCGCAGCATCGCCGCATCGGCCCCAAGCGCGGTCGCGCGCAGCGACAAGAGCTCGGAGACGCGCATCCCGCTGGCATACAGCAATTCCAGCGCGGCCAGCGCGAGCGGGTCCGGACGCGCGGCGGCGGCGGCCAACAACGCGGCGATCTCGGTCTCGGTCAGGTATTTCGGCAAGACCCGGCCAGGCTTCGGCGCATCGAGCATCGCCGTGGGATCGTCGGCGCGAATCGCCTCGGCCAGCAGGAAGCGATGGAACTGGCGCAGCGCCGATAGCCGCCGCGCCGCGGTGCGCGCCGACAGGCCGGCCGCGGTCAGGCTGGCCATATAGGCCGACAGGATCGCGGCGTCGGCCGCGGACGGCGCCACGCCCCGGCGCGCGGCAAAGGCCGCAAAATCGCCGAGATCGGCGCCGTAGGCGGCCAAGGTATTCGCCGCCGCGCCCCGCTCGGCGGCGAGCATTTCAAGGAACGCCTCGATATGGCGATCCGTCGGCGCGGTCCCCAGGGTCATCGCCTGCGTCCTCCGCCCTGCGTGTCCCGGCCCGGATAGAAATGGCCCGTTCGGTACTACGCCGCCTCGCTCTCCGACTCCGCGCGGCGTTCGCTGCGCTTTCTTTCATGCGGGTCCAGGAACCGCTTGCGCAAGCGGATCGCGCCGGGGGTCACTTCCACCAGCTCATCGTCTTCCACATAGGCGATCGCCTGTTCCAGGCTCATCCGCCGCGGCGGGATCAGCAGCATCGCGTCATCCTTGCCGGCGGCACGGATGTTGGTGAGCTTCTTCTCCTTGATCGGATTCACGTCCAAATCCGATCCGCGCGCGTGCTCGCCCAGGATCAAGCCGACATAGACCTTGTCGCCCGGGGAGACGAACAACGTGCCGCGTTCCTGCAAGTAGAACAGCGCGTAATGGATCGCCTCCCCATCGGAATTGGAGATCAGCGAGCCGCTGCGCCGGCCCTCGATCGGGCCTTTCCACGGCCCGTAGCCGGCAAACAGCCGGTTCATGATGCCGGTGCCGCGCGTGTCGGTGAGGAATTCGTTATGGTATCCGATCAAACCCCGGCTGGGAATGACAAACGTCAGCCGCACCTTGCCGCCGCCGGACGGGCGCATGTCGCGCAGCTCGCCCTTGCGGCGGGACAGCTTGTCCACCACCACGCCGGAATAGGGTTCATCGACATCGACCAGCGCCTCCTCCATCGGCTCCTCGCGGGCGCCGGTGTCGGGATCGCGGCGGGTCAGCACGCGCGGGCGGCCGATGCATAGTTCGAACCCCTCGCGGCGCATCGTCTCGATCAGCACGCCGAGCTGGAGTTCGCCGCGGCCGGCGACCTCGAACGCCTCGGTCTCGTTGCTGTCGGTGACCTTGATCGCGACGTTGCCCTCGGCCTCGCGGAACAGGCGCTCGCGGATCTGGCGCGAGGTGACCTTCTTGCCTTCCCGCCCGGCCAGCGGGCCGTCATTGATGCGGAACGTCATCGCCAGGGTCGGCGGATCGACCGGGGTCGCGGGCAGCGGCGCGGCCAGTTCCGGCGCGCCGATCGTGTCGGGCACCGTCGCCTCGGACAGGCCGGCGATGGCAACGATATCGCCGGCCGCGACCTCATCGACCGGCACGCGATCCAGGCCGCGGAACGACATCAGCTTGGTCAGGCGGCCGGTTTCCACGACGCGCCCGTCCGAATGCAGGACCTTCAGCGGCATATTGAGCCGGGCCACGCCCTGCTCCACCCGCCCGGTCAGCACCCGGCCGAGGAAATTGTCATAATCCAGGATGGACGCGACCATCGCGAACGGCGCGTCCGGCAGCACGGTCGGCGACGGCACATGCCGCAGCACCAGGTCGAACAGGGCGGACAGATCCTTGCGCGGTCCTTCCAGCTCCACATCGGCCCAGCCCTGGCGGCCCGAGGCATACAGCATCGGGAAATCCAGCTGCGCGTCGGTGGCGCCGAGGGCGGCGAACAGGTCGAACACTTCGACATGAACCTCATCGGCGCGGGCATCGGCGCGGTCGATCTTGTTCACCACCACGATCGGATGCAGACCGCGCGCCAACGCCTTGCCGACCACGAACTTGGTCTGCGGCAACACGCCCTCGGCCGCGTCCACCAGGACCAGCGCACCATCGACCATGTTCAGGATGCGCTCGACCTCACCGCCGAAATCGGCGTGGCCGGGGGTATCGACGATGTTGACCCGCGTGTCTTTCCAAACCACGGAGGTGCACTTGGCCAGGATCGTGATGCCCCGCTCGCGCTCCAGGTCGTTGCGGTCCAGCGCTCGCTCGGCCACCGCCTGGTGGTCGCGGAACGCGCCGGACTGGCGCAGCAGCTGATCGACCAGCGTGGTCTTGCCATGATCGACATGGGCGATAATGGCGATGTTGCGGATGTCCATGACGGTCCTTGGCGCGAAAAAACCGCCCGGCCGGGAGCCGGGCGGGCGTGTTGCGCCGCACACATAGGACGCCCGGGCCGGAAAAGCGAGCCGGAATCGCCCGACGCGGGTCAGTTCTGCACCGTGATCGCCCCGGCAGCGGTCAAAGTGACCGCGGCGAACACCCCGGGGAGAAGCGCCGGCGTCCAGGCCAGCTTCGCGGACACGCTCAAGACATCCCCCGGCGCATAGGCGGGAGAAAACCCCACCGTGGTCGTCACCGCCGCGGCCCCAAGCAACGAACCCACCGTCCCGCCGACCACGTTCTGGATATCCCCCGCTGTGGCCGAGGCACTCCGCACCGCCCCATAGCGCAACGCCTGCGTCACCGCCACGTCCAAACCGCGCTGCGCCTGCACCAATCGAAACAGCTCGAACGCCGCCAGAAACGCCAGCAACAAAACCGGAAACGCCAACGCGAACTCAATCGCCGCCGTGCCACGCCGGCCGGGATGGGGGTGCCGGCTGCGGGCGGTAAAAGGCCAGGGGGCGCTGCCCCCTGGACCCCTGCCAAGGGTAGGCCCTTGGAACCCTTCCCTTTGGTTCGGTGTGGGTGGGGGGTGCGCGGGTCCCGGTGCGGCTTTGCCGGGCGGGCGCTGGCGCCTGCCTGGCAAAGCCGCACCGG
>DAHWDR010000437.1:0-2617 GCA_027330745.1 Acetobacteraceae bacterium
CCAGATCCAGCGCCAGATCATGTGGAACCGCCTGATCGCGGTGGTGGAAGAACAGGCCCAGACCATGATCCGGACCGCCTTCTCCACCACCGTGCGGGAAGCCGGCGACCTGTCCGCCGGCATCTTCGACCTGCAGGGCCGCATGATGGCCCAGGCGGTCACCGGCACGCCCGGCCACGTGAACTCCATGGCCGAAAGCGTCGGTCACTTCCTCGCCAGATTCCCCACCGCCACCATGCGCCCCGGCGATCACTACATCACGAACGACCCCTGGCTCGGCACCGGCCACCTGCACGATCTCACGGTGGTCACCCCCGCCTTCCGCGCCGGCAGGATCGTCGGCCTGTTCGCCAACACCGCGCATGTGATCGACATCGGCGGCCTCGGCATGGGGCCCGAAGGACGATCGGTGTTCGAGGAAGGGATGTACATCCCGATCGTCAAATGCTTCGACCGCGGCACCCCGAACGAGACCCTCTTCGACATCGTCCGCGCCGGCTCCCGCCTGCCGGTCGAGTTGGAAGGCGACATCTATTCGCTGTGCGCCTGCAACGATGCCGGCGCGAAGCGCCTGACCGCGATGATGGACGAATTCCACCTCGACAGCCTCGACCCGCTGGCCGAGTTCATCTTCGCCGCCTCCCGCGCCGCCACCTTGGCGGAGATCGCCCGCCTGCCGCGCGGCACCTGGCACAACGAGATCTGGTCGGACGGCTACGAGGAACCGATCCGCCTGGCCGCCGCGCTGACGGTGGCGGACGGCGCGATCGCGGTGGATTTCGCCGGCACCTCCGGCCTGTCGGGGCGCGGCATCAACGTCCCGCCCGCCTATTGCCGCGCCTATGCCAGCTTCGGGATCAAATGCGTGGTCGCGCCCGAGGTGCCGAACAACTGGGCCAGCCTCGCGCCGTTCCGCATGACGATCCCCGAGGGCTGCATCCTGAACGCGCCGCGGCCCTACGCGGTGTCGGTGCGCCATGTGATCGGCCATCTGCTGCCCGACCTGATGATGGGCTGCCTGTTCCAGGCGGTGCCGGAGCGGGTGACCGCCGAGGGCGCCTCGGCGCTGTGGAATCCACCGTTGCGCGGCGGCGCCTCGGTTTCGGGTCAGGCCCGGCCGAACCGCCCGGTGGTGGCGGATTTCGAAGTCACCACCTTCAACTCCGGCGGCACCGGCGCGCGGCCGGGGCGCGACGGGCTGGATGCGACGGCGTTCCCTTCCGGCGTGCGGACCATGCCGGTGGAGGCGAGCGAAAACGTCGCCCCGGTGATCTTCTGGCGCAAGGAACTGCGCCCCGGCTCCGGCGGGGCCGGACGGACGCGCGGCGGCCTGGGCCAGGTCATGGAGATTGGCACCAAGGGCGAGCTCGAATTCGCGGTGAATGCGATCTTCGACCGGGTGGGCCACGCGCCGAAGGGCCGCGACGGCGGGCAGGACGGCGCGCCGGGCGCGGTGCGGCTGAAATCAGGGGCGAAGCTGCGCACCAAGGGCTATCAGGTCATTCCGAACGGCGACCGGCTGATCCTGGAATTGCCCGGCGGCGGCGGGTTCGGGGACCCGGCGGCGCGGGACCCCGCCGCGGCGGCGCGCGATGCGCGGGACGGGCTGGTGTAGGATCGTCGGGGCCGCCAACCCGGCGCCGCATCCTGCATCTCCGCCCCGTGGGGGCGGGAGGACCGGGCGGCGGCGGGGCTCGGGATGCGCCACCAGTGAGGTGGGGAACCAATCCGAAAATCCCGGCAAGATCATCGCCAATCAGGGTGTGCCCCGGCGGGATGGACTCGCCTGCCACGCCTCGCCCATGATGCGCGGCGCGGCACGACGGCAGGCAGCGATCCTGGGCCGCGTCGCCGCGCACGGCGCGCAGCCAGGGGCGATCGGGGATGACGATGCGAAGCGCGCTGGAACAGGAGCTCCGCGCCCGGCTGGACGCGCTCGCCATGCGGCTGGGCCGGCATGATCGTCTCGTGCTGCTCGGCGTCGCGCTCTGCTTCGTTCCCTTTCCGCCCGCGACCCTGGCCGGGTTCCTGCTGACCTGCATGAACCTGATGCTGATCCGCAAGGGCACGCTGCCGCGGCGGGAGCTGCCGCTGCTGGGCGTGGGGCTGGCGGCGATCCTCGGCTACGTCGCGCTGTGGACCGGCCTGATCGTCTGGAGCGTGCGGTCCGGCGAGCCGGGACGGCTCTGGGATCTGCTGACGTCGTGGGCGCGCTGGGTCGTGCAACTGTCGCACGGCGTGCTGATGTCCCCGCCGGCGACGATCCAACACGTGTGAGGCGCGCGATGCCGTCGGAGCAGACCCAACCGGTTCCCTACGCGCCGCCGGCCGCCAAGCCGGCGGACCAGAAGTTCTGCTACGGCTGCGGCGCGCTGATCCATGTCTCGGCCACCGAGTGCCCGCGTTGCGGCGCGCGGCAACCCGATCTGCCGCCGGGTGCCGGCGTACCGGCGATGCGCGGGCGGGGACCGCGCTCCGCCTATGACCCGGCGTTCTGCCGCGCCTGCGGCGGCGCGCTGCACCCGCAAGCGCCGGTCTGCCCGCACTGCGGCGCGCCGCAGGCCCAAGCCGCGACCGCGCTGTCGCACAAAAGCAAGGTCGCGGCGGCGCTGCTCGC
>DAHWDR010000438.1:0-17033 GCA_027330745.1 Acetobacteraceae bacterium
CAGGAATTGATCGGGCATGGCGTCGAATGCGCCGCGCCGTCCGATCGCGCCCTGGCGGACCGCCTCCCAGATCGCCAGCGGCTCGATCCCGGCCTTCACTCCCATGGTGAAGACCTCCGCCAGTCCGGTGGTCATGATGTAACCGAACAGATTATGCACCAATTTCGCGACCGACCCGGCCCCGATCGGCCCGACATAGCGCGCCTGGTCTCCGATTGCGTCCAGGACCGGCTTGCAACGGTCGAACGCGGCTTCCTCGCCACCGATCCAGATCGCCAGTTTTCCGCTCGCCGCCCCGCGCGGGCCGCCGCTGACCGGGGCATCCAGCACATGGGCACCACGCGCGGCGAAATCCGCGTGCAGTTTCCGCATCAGGGTGGGCGAGTTCGTCGATAGATCGAACCACGCCGCGCCGGCGCGCAGACCCGCGGCGATCCCGTCAGGGCCGGAGGCGACCGCCTCCACCTCCGGCGGCCCGGGCAGCGAGGTCAGCACCACGTCCGAAGCCGCCGCGACCGCGCGCGGGCTGTCGGCCCAGATCGCACCGGCGGCCAGGTGGCGCGCGGCGCTTTCGCGACGGATGTCATGCACCACCAGGGCGTGACCGCCCTTTTGCGCATTCGCGGCCATCGATGCACCCATGGTGCCGAGGCCGATGAACCCGACTTTCATGGCGTCGCGCTCTCCGCCTCGAATACATCGCGCGCGATGGCGGCGGCGCTCATCGCCGACGGCCAGCCGGCGTAGAACGCGACATGGGTGATCAGCTCGGACAGTTCCTCCTGCGACAGGCCGTTGAAGCGCGCGCGCGCCAGATGGCCCTTGAGCTGTTCCGGGCGGTAGGTGGCGACCAGGACAGCGACAGTGATCAGGCTGCGGTCGCGCTTTGATAGTTGCGGTCGTTCCCAGACGTCGCCGTAGACGACTTTCTCGGTCAGGTCGATCAGCTTGGGGACGGTCTCGCGGACACGGTCGCGGCTCGCGGTATTCGGGGCCTTGGGCATCGGGATCCTCCGGTATGCGGTTGGTTGGACCCATTGCACACCCGTCCCGGCCCCTCCCGCAAGGGGACGGAACACAGGTTACCCGGCGCGGAGTTCCGCCAGCATCCCGCCCAGCGCGCCCTGCAACCGCTCGGCATCCAGGCCCAGACGACGGGAGGTCGCGTCCAGCGCGTCCAGCCGGTCCCGCGCGCCCCCGATTCCGCCGGCGGCATCCCGCACCGCCTGATCGACGCGCCCCATGGTCCCGGTCATGCCGGATGCGGCGCCGCCGATCCGGCCCATCGCGTCGCGCTGTGCGGCCAGCGCGGTGCCGATCGCGGCAGCGGCTGCCTCCAGCTCGGCCATCACGGCGCGGATGCCGCCGATCGCGCCTACCGCTGACTCGGTGCGGGCGCGGATGGTGCCCACCTGGGCAGCGATCTCCTCGGTCGCGCGCGCGGTCTGGGTGGCAAGCGCCTTCACCTCCGAGGCGACCACCGCAAACCCCTTGCCCGCCTCGCCGGCGCGCACCGCCTCGATCGTTGCGTTCAGTGCCAACAGATTGGTCTGGCCGGCCACGCCCGAGATCAGCGTCACCACGTCACTGATCCTTTGCGCGGTGCCGGCCAGTTCCTGCACCGTCGCGTCGGCGGCGCGCACTTCGGCGGCGGCGCGGTCGGTGGCGGCGGCGGTGCGCTCCACTTCGGCGCCGATCGCTGCGGCGGCGGCGGCCAGGTCTTCGGCCGCGACGGAAACTGCGGCTACGTCCGCCCCCGCCGCGCCGGCCGCCGCACTGGCAGCATCGGATGCGGTGCCGGCGCGGCCCGCTGCGTCGGCGATGCGCGCCACCGTGGCAGCCAAATCGGCCCCCGCGGCGGTGAGATCGGTGGCGACGTCGATGAGCCCGGCCTCAATCCGTCGGGCCAGCGCCGCGCGCGTGTCGCGGCGTTGGTGGGAGGCTTCCAACTCGGCCGCCAGGCGGCGCCCGGCCTCGGCATGCGCCGTGGTTTCCGCGGCGATGGCGGTGGCCGCGGCGTCTTGGGCCAGCGCCAGCGCAGTCTCGATCCGTGCCACGATCCAGATCAATGCCCCGGCTTCGATCGTGGCTACCGCGGCGTGCAACGTCACGCGGCCCAGGTCGGCGCGGTGGGGGAACAAGGCGGCAGGCACCAGGATATCCAGCGTCAGGTGCTGCGCCGCGATGGCTGCCAGCCCGACCAGGATCGCGCGCCGGTCGCAGAACCCAGCCAGCACGGCCAGGGCGGCGAAATAGAGCATGTGCATGTCGATCCGCAGGCGGTCCGGCATCAGCCACACCAGCACGGAGACGGATGCGACCAGGGCCACCGCCAGCGCCAGCCTGGTGGCAGGACCGGCGGGGTCGCGCAGCACCAGCGGCGTGGCGCCGGCGGCAGCGATCGCCGCAACCGCGGCCCCCCAGACCGCCGGGTGGCCGGCGAGCAGCCCGATCGCGAAACCCAGCGGCACGGCTACCCACAGAGCCGCCAACAGGGCGCGTGCGAGGGAGCGACGCATCCGGTCAAGGTCCATCGCCGGGAGCCTCCGAGGTGCAGCCGGCGAACCCGGCGTCGGCCAAGATCAGTGCGCCACGCGGAAACGCGGCGGTGGCGCGGCCCGGGCGGCGGCGTAACGCCACCGCCAGGCCGAACCAAGTCCGGCGCAACGCGATCGCGCGCCAGCCCGGGGCGGTGGCGGCTGCGAAGGCGCGGGCGGGGCCAACCCAGGGTGGGAACAACGCCAGGATGGGTCCGGCGCGCGGCGGCGCCAGCATCCCGGCAGTCAGCACGGTCAGGCAGGCCGCGCCAATCACGCCGGCGGGGATCAGGTCCGACCACGAAGCGGCGGGTTGGCGCATGGCGGGGGCAGAATGGTCGGAAACAGTGAACAAGGTGGTAACGTGGCGGCCCCTCGGGACGGGCGAGGCAGCAGCGGCCCGGCATCGACCGTGGCCGCCACGTTTCAGACCGGCCGCCCCGCGCCTCAGTACCGCGTGACCGCAGCTATCCCGCGTCCCCCGCCGCCGCCGCGAAGCTGGCGCGCAACCCCGCCGCCGACAGCCCGCGCGCAATCACCACGATGCGGGTCCCGCCGGCGTCGTCGCGGTCCAGCGGCACCGGTGGGTGCGGCACGTGATGCACCGCCTGGATCACCACCGGCCGCTCGACCCCGGTCAGCCGCACGATGCCCTTCACCCGCAGCACCCGGTCGCCTTGCAACGACAGCAGGGCGTCCAGCCACAGCGCCAGCCGGTCCCAGGCGAGCGGAGTCGCACGGCGCAGCACGGTTGCGGCGATCTCCTCGCCATGGCGGAACGCGACATGGCCGGACGGCGCGCCCACCCAGGCGCCGGCACGCCCGCCGGCGGGGCCGAGGTCGAACACGTCCGCCGGCGCCGCGGCCCCTGCCGTTACAACCCGGATCGGCGCGGTCGGGTTCAGGCGCATAATGGCGTCCCGCGCGGCGGTAATGGTGGCCGGATCGGCCAGATCGGTCTTGGTCAGCAGCACGCGATCGGCCAGCGAGACCTGCGCGCGCGCCTCCGCCTGGCGGGCCAACTGGGCGGGCGCGTGCAGCGCATCCACCGTGGTCACGATCCCGTCCAGGCGGAACGCAGCGCGCGCATCCAGCAGCGCGTGCGCGACGGGTCCGGGATCGGCCAGCCCGGTCGTTTCGATCGCCACACGCCGGAACGGCGGGATGGCGCCGGACGCGCGGCGTTCCGCCAGCAGATCCAGCGTGTCGGCGATATCGCCGCGCACGGTGCAGCAGATGCAGCCATTCGCCAGCAGCACCGCGTCCTCGATCGCCGGTTCCATCAGCAGATGATCCAGGCCGACGGCGCCGAACTCGTTCACGATCACCGCCGTGTCGGCCAGGTCGGGATGGCGCAGCAGCCGGTTGAGCAGCGTGGTCTTGCCGCTGCCCAGGAACCCGGTGATGATCGTCACCGGCAGCGCGTTGGATGATGGATCGTGAGGCATCGCGGTTCCTCCCTCGCGCCACGAACATCACGGAGGACACGTCATGGCGCAAGAAGACACGCGCGGGTTCCGGCTGCTGGCGCAGGACATGCTGGGAAATGCGGGCAATATCGGCGAAGGCGTCAGCCTGCAACTGGCCCCCGACGGACGGCGGATTCTGTGGATGGCGCATGAATGCGCTCCCAAGAACTACACCGCGGTGGACGTGACCGATCCGCGCCATCCGCGGGTGATCCTGCAGACCGAACTGCCGCACCGCAACGTGCGGTCCAATTCGCTGGAGATCTGCGGCCAGATCATGGCGGTGGCGTATCAGACCGGGACCCATGGGGCGGAGCCGGCGGGGATCGAGCTGCTGGATATCTCGAAACCCGAGGCGCCGCGCCGCGTCGGCTATTTCGACTGTTCCGGCCCGGCCTCTCGCGGGGTGCATCAATTGTGGTTCGTGGATGGGAAGACGATCCATTTCTCCGGCGGGGCGGCGGATTTCATCCCGCGCAACAAGCTGGACGACCAGTGTTACCGCGCCATCGACGTGTCCGACCCGTCGCGCCCGCGCGAGCTTGGCCGCTGGTGGTATCCGGGCACGAAAGAGGGCGATGACGCGCCGCCGCCGCCGCGGCATCCGAAATTCGATACCGGATTCCGCGCCCACAACACCAATGTGTATCCGGATCATCCCGACCGCGCCTATGTGGGCTATATCGATGGCGGGGCGGTGATCCTGGACATCTCCGATATCGGCCGCCCGAAACAAGTGGGCGCGTGGAACCCGCACCCGCCGTTCCCGGGCTTCACCCACACCGCCATGCCATTGTTCGACCGCGATCTGCTGATCTGCTCGGATGAATGCGTGCGCACGGAAGGGCTGGACTGGCCCAAGCTGGTCTGGATTCTGGACATGCGGCGCGAGGACAATCTGGTGCCGATCGCGACGCTGCCGCTGCCGCCGGTGGGCGATTACGCGCCCGGTGCCCGCTACGGCGCGCATAACCTGCACGAGAACCGGCCGGGGCCGGCGTTCACCTCCGACACGCTGATCTTCGGCACTTACTTCGGCGGCGGGCTGCGCGTGCACGATATTACGGACCCGTTCCAGCCGCGGGAGGTGGCCGCGTTCGTGCCCCCGGCGCCGGGGGGAGCCGGGACGCGGCCTTCGATGATCAACGATGTGTATGTCGATGAGAACCGGGTCGTGTACGCGGTGGATCGGTTCTCCGGCGGTCTCTATGTGCTGGAGATGACCGCGTAGGGGCGGCGGAAGGCGCCGCGGGGCAGGCGCTCGCCTTCCCAGAAGGCGCCGAAGGTCGCGGTCAGGAACGCCTCGGGCGCGGTGGCGCCCAGGCGGACCGTGGTTATGCCTGCGGGCGTGGGCGCCTGGTCCAGCAACACCGCGAGCGGGCCGTCGGCCGTGCGGAAGGCGATATCGGCGAACACATACCCGTCCGGCCCCGGCAGCCAGGCGCGCGGCAGGGGGCGGGGGGCGGACCACAGGAAATCCTCGGGCGCGAACAGGCCGTCGAAGCGGGCCAGGCGCGCGATCAGGGCGGGGCGGGCGGCGGCAATTGCGGCCTCGGCCCAATCGAAATACGCGGTGACGAAGCGTTCCCGCTTGCGGGCATAATCGCCACACAGGCTGGCGCACCAGGCCCGCGCCGCGGCCACGCGCCCGGCGTGATCGGCGGGCATCCCGGACAGGACCGACAGCGGCAGCGGGTCGGTGTTCAGCCGCAGCAGCCCGCCGGTGTCGGGCGCGCCGAGCAGACGCGGGTCGTCCGGTGTCATGGTGCGCGGCATCCGGTCGAGCCCACACAGGATGCGTGCCACCCGCCTATTCCGCCGCCGCCCGTTCGACCGTCGGCCGCTGCCGGCGCAGCAGCAGCAACAGCAGCAGCGGCGGGATGACGATGAAGGTCATGGCATAGAAATCGTTGTTGTAGGCGATGATCTGCGCCTGCCGGTCGATCATCGCATTGAGCAGCGCCGCGCCATGCGCGGTGGCCGGATCGAGGAACCGCGTCACCGCCCCGGCCCCCTGCAACAGCCGGTTGAACGGCGTGATTCCGGCCGCCATGTCGGCGTGCATCGCCTGGGCGGAGCGTTCCAGGGTGAAGGTAGTGACCGAAATACCGATCGCCTGGCCCATGTTGCGGCCCAGCGCCTGCAACGCGGTCGCGTCCCCGCGCAGCCGCGCCGGCAGGGTGACGAACGCCACCACCGTCATCGGGTTGAAGATCAATCCGATCGCGAAACCCTGCGCGATCAGGGTCAGCATGGTCTGCGTCTCGGTCACATCCGGGGTCCATCGGCTCATCATGTGCAGCGCCAGGCCCAGCAGGGTCAGCCCCACCGCCATGATCTTGCGGCTATCGACGCGCGCGCTGAGCCAGGAGGCGAAGAACATCGCCCCCATGGTGCCGAAGCCGCGCGGGGCCAGCGCGATGCCGGCATCGAACACCGGGTAGTCCGCCAGGTCCTGCAGATACGGCGCCAGCAGCGCGGAGGTCGCCAGCATCACCATGGCGACGAAGAAGCCCATCGAGACCGAGGCGACGAAGTTGCGGTCGCGGAACACCGCCGGGTCCAGGAACGGGTGCCGCGCGGTCAGCATATGCACCACGAACAGATACAACCCCAGCCCGGCCAGCACCGCGTACAGAATGATCTCCCGCGAGGCGAACCAGTCCAGCAGTTGCCCGCGGTCCAGCATCATCTGCAACGCGCCCACGCCCAGCGCCAGCACCGCGAAGCCCCACCAGTCGAACCGCAATTCCCGCTTCGGGTCGGTGTTGGGCAGGAACAGGATCAGGCCGATGATGGCCACGATGCCGAACGGCAGGTTCACGTAGAACACGTAGCGCCAGTTGTACATGTAGGTCAGATAGCCGCCGAGCGTGGGTCCCATGACCGGACCCAGCATCACGCCGGAGCTGAAAATCGCCATCGCATGGGCACGTTTGTGGAACGGGTAGATGTCCAACATGGTTGCCTGCGATAGCGGCACCAGGGCGGCGCCGCACATCCCCTGGCCCAGGCGGAACATCACCATCTGTGTCAGCGTCTCGGCCGCGCCGCACAGCATGGAGAACGCGGTGAACCCGACCAGGCACAGAATGAACAGGCGCTTGCGGCCGAACCGGATCGCCATCCAGCCGACCGGAGCGGTCATGATCGCGGCGGCGATGACGTAGGAGGTCAGGACCCAGGTGATCTCGTCCTGAGTCGCCGACAGGCTGCCCTGCATATACGGAAGCGCGACATTGGCGATCGCGGAGTCCAGCACCTGCATCAGGGTCGCGATCATCGCGCACCCGGTAATCAGGGCGCGATGGGGCACGTGGATCGGATCGGCGCCGGACATGACGGCAGTCTGGCGGGTTCGGTGCGGTGGCGCCAGGGTGGCTGCCACCACCCCTTGACCTTCCAGCGCTGGGAGTTCCCACCTTCCCAGCAACGGAAGCCCGGAGAGACCGATGACCGCCCCCACCTCAGCCCAAGAGATCGACCTCGCCATCACCGGCATGACCTGCGACGGCTGCGCCAATGCGCTCACCCGCGCGCTGTCGCGCGTGGACGGCGTGGCGCAGGTCGCGGTTGATTTTGCCACCGCCCGCGCCCACGTCGCCGGCAGCGCCAGCACGGATCGTTTGGTCGCCGCGGCCGAGAACGCCGGCTTCGGCGCCACCCCGGTACCGGGCGGCGCGGGATAGGAGGTTGGTCCATGGATACGGCGATCGCCACCCCGGTGGATCACGATCGGCGGCATCTGCGGCTGCCGATCGAGGGCATGACCTGCGCCACCTGCGCCGGCCGAGTGGAAAAAGCGTTGAATCGCCTGCCCGGCGTGCAAGCCAGCGTGAACCTCGCCACCGAAATCGCTGACATCAGCTTCGCGCCGGCGACCACCGATCCGGCGCAAATCGCCGAGGCCGTAACCGACGCCGGCTATACGGCCGCGCGCGATCGGCGGGCGTTCGCGATCACCGGCATGACCTGCGCGACCTGCGCGGGGCGGGTGGAAAAGGCGCTGTCGGCGGTCCCCGGCGTGCTGCGCGCCGAGGTGAACCTGGCGACCGAAAAAGCCATGGTCGAGGGCTTCGGCCTGCGCCCCGCTGCCCTGATCGGGGCGGTGCGGGACGCCGGCTACGACGCCGTGCTGCTGACCGGGGAGGCCGAGGCCGATCGCGCGCGGGAGGCGGCGGACGCGCGCCGGGCGTGGCGCGACCTGCTGCGGGTCGGCGCCAGCGCGGTGCTGACCGCGCCGCTGCTGCTGCCGATGCTCGGGCTGCCGCTGTCGCCCTGGATCGGGCTGGCGCTGGCCACCCCGGTGCAGCTGGTCATCGGCGCCGGGTTCTACGTGGCGGCGTGGAAGGCGCTGCGCGCCGGCACCGGCAACATGGATCTGCTGGTCGCGCTCGGCACCTCGGCGGCGTATTTCTACAGCCTGTTCCTGCTGGTCTCCGGCATCGGCGGGCACATGTATTTCGAGGCCGCGGCGGTCGTCATCACCCTGGTCCTGCTGGGCCGCTGGCTGGAGGCGCGTGCCCGGCGCGCCACCGGCTCGGCGATCCGTGCCCTCGCCGCGCTGCGCCCCGAGCTTGCCCATATCGAGCGCGACGGGACGGAAATCATGCTGCCGATCGCCGCCGTCTCGGTGGGGGATATCGTCGTGGTGCGGCCCGGCGAACGCCTGCCGACCGATGGGCGCGTCCTGTCGGGAACCAGCGAAGTGGACGAAAGCCTGCTGACCGGTGAAAGCCGGCCGGTGGCGAAGCAGCCCCATGACGCGGTGGTGGGCGGGGCGATCAATGGCAGCGGCCTGCTGCGGATCGAAACCACGGCGATCGGCGCACAAGCCACGCTCGCGCGCATCATCGCCCTGGTCGAAAGCGCGCAGACGAAGAAGGCCCCAGTGCAGCGGCTGGTGGACCGGGTGGCGGCTTTGTTCGTGCCGGTGGTGCTGGCCTGTGCCCTGGTTGCGTTCCTCGGCTGGTATCTTCTCGCCGGCAGTTTCACCGCCGGGCTGATCGCGGCGGTCGCGGTGCTGGTGATCGCCTGTCCGTGCGCGCTGGGCCTCGCCACGCCGACGGCGCTGATGGTGGGAACCGGGGCGGCGGCGCGGGCCGGCATCCTGATCCGCGACGCGGTGGCGCTGGAACAGGCGTACCGACTGGATACGGTGGTACTGGACAAGACCGGGACCGTGACCGAGGGCCGTCCGGCGGTGACCGAGATCGTCTCCCCCACCTTGCCCGAACGGGAGTTTCTGGCCCTGGCGGCGGCGGCACAGACCGGCAGCGAGCATCCGTTGGCGCACGCGGTGCTGACCGCGGCCGAGGGTCTGGCCCTGCCGAAGCTGGACAGTTTCCAAAGCCATCCCGGCCGCGGCCTGATCGCGCGGGTGGGTGGCCGCCGGATTGTGATCGGCACCCGCGCGCTGCTGGCCGAGCAAGGCATTCCGGCTACGCTGGAGGCCGAGGCGCTGGCGCTGGAGGAACGCGGCCGCACCGTGATGTGGGTGGGGACATTGGACCCGGTGCCGCAGCTCCTCGGCCTGATCGCGGCGATGGACCGGGTGCGGCCGTCCGCCGCCGCCGCGGTGCGCCGGTTGCAGGCGGCGGGGATCGAGACGGTGCTGCTGACCGGCGACAACGCGCGCACCGCGCAGGCGGTCGCAGGCGAACTCGGCATCACCCGCGTGCTGGCGGAGGTGCTGCCGGCCGGCAAGGCCGCCGAGATCGAACGGTTGCAGCGGGAAGGGCGTCGGGTCGCGATGGTGGGCGATGGGGTGAACGACGCGCCGGCGTTGGCGCAGGCGGATGTGGGCATCGCCATGGGCAGCGGCGCGGATGTGGCGATGGCAGCGGCCGGCATCACCCTCATGCGCCCCGATCCGCTGCTGATCGCCGATGCAATCGCGATCAGCCGCGCCACCTACGCCAAGATCCGCCAGAATCTGTTCTGGGCGTTCTTCTACAACGTGATCGGCATTCCGCTGGCCGGTCTCGGGCTGCTCAACCCGATGATTGCGGGCGCGGCGATGGCGCTTTCCTCGGTGACGGTGGTGTCCAACGCGCTGCTGTTGCGGCGCTGGCGCCCGGCGGCGGGAGGGGCGCCATGAGCGGCGGCATCGCCATTGGCGCGGCGGCGGCGCAATCCGGCGTGCCGGCCAAGACCATCCGCTACTACGAGCAGATCGGCCTGCTCGGTCCGCCGGCGCGGGGGGACAATCTCTATCGCGCCTATGGGGCGGAGGACGTGGCGATGCTGCGCTTCCTCGGCCGGGCGCGTCGGCTGGGGTTTTCGATTTCGGATTTGCGCGGCCTGGTGGCGCTGTATCGCGACCCTGACCGCACCAGCCGCGACGTGAAGGCGCTGGCCTCGCAGCATCTCGCACGGATCGATCGCAAGATCGCAGAGCTGCAATCGTTGCGCGGCGCGCTGGCGGTGTTGATCCGCGATTGCCGGGGCGATCATCGGCCGGACTGCCCGATCATCGACGAATTGCGCGGGACGGATGCGTGACACGGATGGTGTTGGCCGCGATCGCCGGCGCCCCGGCGGTGCCGATATTCCGGGTCGGATAGTACTATTGCCCAGACCATCGAGTCGCCTGTATACCGAGACATGTCCTCTCCGATCCGCGAAACCCTCAAGCGATCGCCTCTTATGAGGCGAGCCTATCGTGCGGGCAAGCGGATTGCGCATTCGATATTTCCTCCGGACCAGTCTGTCCCGGCAGCTCCGGAGCGCGCGGGTGCGCCAGCAGGTGCCGCGCTCGTGCCCGGGGCCAGACAGGCAGTAGTATCCGATTTCGATATCTATAATCAGTATCCACCTCATGTCTTCTACACGTTTCCTGAAAGAGACGCGGTTTTTCGCGATGCGCTAAAAGCATATACGAATGTCAGCGTTGAAGACGAGCCATCGGGGCTGTATTCCGATCCCAACCGCGTGCTCAATTTCTACCAGCTCGTTTCAGCCGCCAACAAGCTGCCTGACGGCGACTATATCGAACTGGGATCGCATCGCGGCTTTAGCCTACGCGTCATCCATCGTTTCATGGACCCGTCGCGTACGCTTTACTCATTCGATACGTTCGAGGGGTTCAGCGAGCAAGATATTGAGGTCGAGAAATCGAAATACGATACATCCTGGGGCGCGGGCTCGTTCGCGCCAACATCGGTGGCGCGCGTTGCGCACTATGTCGGGGATGGCGCCTGGCCGGATAACCTGAAAATCGTCAAGGGGTGGTTTCCGGAGTCTTTCCGCGGCCTGGAAGATGTTCGCTGGCGCTTTGTTCATATCGACTTTGACCTGTACCAACCCATCAAGGCTGCCCTTGAGACTCTCTGGGAACCGCTGCTGCCGGGCGGGATCATGATGATCCATGATTATGGCTGCTACGGCTTCCCCGGCTCACGGATGGCCGTTGACGCATTCTGCGAATCGATCGGGCAACTGCCTATCGAGTTGTCAGACCGGTGGAGTACTGCGGTCATCAGGAAGCCTTTGACATCAACGCGCGGCTGACCTGCGATGCGTGATGCTCCGCCCCTGCACTTTGTCGTGCCGGTATGGGGTGAGCGCTATGTCGGCGTCTTCCTGGATTATTGTTTGCCGGCTCAATTGTCGGCTGACAACATTCCGGCGCTGGGCGGAGCGGGCGTCAACCGATACGTCATCTACACGACGCACGCCGACCATCATCGGCTCGTTGCCGCGCCGGCATACCTTGCTCTGCAGCGAATGATTTCCGTCAGCATCGAGTATATCGACTCGATGCTCACGACTTCTGGCGACGCTCCTGCGATGGAAAAATATCAAGTCAAGAGCGAGTGCTATCGACGCGCACTGATTTGTGCTGCAACTGCCGGAGCAGCGGTCATCGCGCTAAATGCGGACATCCTGCTTGCCAACGGATTCGTGCGATCCGTGATCGATCTTCTTGCGCGCGGGAAGCGCGTGATCGAAGTGCCGGGACCGCGTGGCTTGCTTGATCCGATCGGGCGCGCCTTGATCTCGCGCTTTCGCGGCGCGGATGGCGTCTCGATCTCCATCGAGCCGACGGAGTTGTCTGCGCTGTGGCTGGCAAACATGCACCCGCAGCTGGAAATGCATCATGTAGAGGGACCCGCAGGCGGCGTGTTCCATCCCTCCCATCTGTATTGGCTTGTTGGCGAACAAGGTGTTATCATCCGCGGGTTCCATTTGTATCCAATCGTGACTGAGCCTCGGGATAGCGCCATTCGCATCGGCTCATCGATCGACGACGACCTCGTGGCGAATCTCCGACTTTCTCCGGATGACTCGTTTCTGGCGCAAGATAGCCGGGCGATGTTCTGTTGTGAGATGAGCCCGCCAGAACACTATGTTGGACAGATGGCGGAACGTGGCGACCTGCGCCGCTATGTCGAGTTTTATCTATCCTACGCAAAGGACAACATAAAAAACCTTGAGAAGGAAATAATCATCTCCGGCACGACTCATCTCGGACCGGAATGGGCGGTTCGCCGCAAGCAAAGCGCCTTATTCATCAAGCGCTTGTTGAGATCCTACAACAACGAACGTCGCCGCCGCGTCCAACGGGCTGCTTTCAGGAGCATGTGCCACCGCTTGCTGGGCCCTGTGATCTCGCGCTTGAGACGGTAACGCGGCGGACCGTCCAGCAGTCGTCAGCGCACCGCGCCGCCCCCGGCAAGCGCCACCGCATCGTGCCCCGCGATGTAGCCCTGGCAGATCGCGCGTGCCAACCCGTGCTGGCTGAACCCGCCCGCTGATTCGCCGCCGCAATACAGGCCCGGAATCACCTGCCCTCGCAGATCGACCACCCGGCATCGCGCGTCGATCCGCAGCCCCATGCGCGTGTCATGGATCACCGGTGTCGCCCAGGCGGCGAAGAACGGCGGCGCCGCGATCTTGTGCAACGGCCGCGGTTTCGCAAAATCCTCGTCCACCCCGGACTCGACGAACCCATTATAGCGGGCCACGGTTTGTTCCAGATTCGGCGGCGGCATGGGCACCCGCTGGTGGCGCATCGCGATCCGCGCCGCCAGTTCCGACAAGGTATCAGCGCTGAAGAAGAATCCCTCGGCCCGATCGACATGCGGCGGTTCGGTCACCCATCCCTCCCGCGCCACCGCGGCCGCGTCGAAAATTGCCCAGATCGGCCCGCCGCCATTCTGCCCGTCACCGATGCCCGCCATCGCCGCGTTCAGCCAGTTGTTTGGCCGGAACGCGATGTTGTGCGCGTTCCGCCAGCTTCCTTGCGTATAGGGGTCGAGCGAATTGTAGTTGTTGGTGGTGAATCCCGGCCCGGTCTCCGCATAGAAGCGCTGCCCCAGCATGTTGACCGTGATCACATCCTGCCAGTCGCGCACCGGCAGCCCGATCGAACCGGCCTGGTCAAACACGGCGCTGCCCGGATACCAGCGCAGATTCTGATAGCCGTACCGGCAGCCGATCGCCGCCGGCTTGGTCAGGTTGAAGCCGAACTCGCCCGTCTGGTTGTACATCCCCCATAGCGATGCGCCGACGGCCATCGCCGCCAGTTCGCCGCTGGCATCATGGTCCGACCAGGGCATGCCGGCCAGTCCGCAATATTCCTCGGTCAGGCGCGGATCGACCATGCGACGAAAATGGACGTTCCCGGTCGAGCCGCCGGTGCCGATGATCACCGCCCGCCGCGCGCGAATGGCCAGCCGCGCCCCCGCATGGTCCACCGCGACGCCCAGCACGCTTCCCGCCGCCGGTGCCGCGCGATACAGGCCGATCATGCGGTGCCGCAACAGGATCTGCACGCCCGCCCGGCGCGCCGCCGCCTCCAGCGGCCGCATCAGGCCGTTACCCGAGGAACGTGTCGGCTGCTCCGCCGGATCGGCCGGAAGGCCGGTCTGCACCATGGGCCAGTGGGACACGGCACAATGCATCTCACGCGGCGCCGAATTGCCGACTGCGTTGCCGCCTTGCGCGTCTGGTGCCTTGTCCACGAACACCACGCCGTGCGCCACCAGCCAATCGAACGTCGCGACGTTGCAATCGACGAAGGCGCGGACGATCTCGTGGTCGTTGTAGCGGTAGTCGGGAAAGCCGTTCGGTTCCACCACCGACCAGTCGGTGAGGTCGCGGAACAGTAACTCGGGCGAGTCTGCGATGCCGTGCATGCGTTGCGCGCTTGTGCCTCCGCCCAGCGGCACGTTGCCGCCGCTGGTGATTGCGTGGCCGCCGATGTCGTGTTCCTGCTCCACCACGATGACCGATGCCCCGGCCTCGCGCGCAACGATCGCCGCGGTCATCCCCGTCGCACCGGCGCCGATCACCACGATATCGGCCTCGGCATGCCATGCGGCGGGAGGCGGCAGGGCGGCAAGCGGAATATCCGCGCGGCCATGGCCGCGCATCGGTTCGTCCGCCATCTCGATTCCTCCCGACCGTAATCTGCTTCTGTAAGCGGGAACCACGGCGCGGTCGGGGCGTCAACCGGCAAACGTCATCCGGTGTGGATCGTCAGTCCAGCGTTTCGCGATACAGCCGCACAGCGATCGCGCCCACCACCAGCGCGAACGCCGCCATCGGCCACAGATCGGGCCACACCGCGCCCCAGCCGCTGCCCTTCAACAATATCCCGCGCGCGATCCGTAATGCGTGCGTGATCGGCAGACAGACCCCGATCGCGCGCGCCCAGACCGGCATCCCCGCGAACGGGTACAGGAAGCCCGACAACATCATGCTGGGCAGGAACGCGAACTGCGCCATCTGCTGCGCCTGCATCTGCGTCTTCGCGACCGCCGAGAACGCCAGCCCCAGGGCCAGGTTGCAGGCGATGAACAGACCCAGCGAGCCCAGCAGAAGCAGCAACGAGCCACGCACCGGCACGCCAAACACCCCCACCGCGAGTGCCAGAACCAGGATCGTTTGCGCGTAACCCAGCCCCACATATGGCACGATCTTGCCCAGGGCGACCTCGATCGGGCGCACCGGCATCGCCAGCAGGTTTTCCAACGTGCCCTGTTCGCGTTCGCGCGTGATCGCGACCGAGGTCAGGATCAGCGTGGAAATGGTCAGGATCACCGCAATCAGTCCAGGCACGATATTCAGCGCGGTGATCTGCTCGGGGTTGTAGCGGGCGTGCAGGATCAGCTGAAACGGCGGCGCCGGCGGGGGCGCAACGCGCAGGTTGGGCGGCAGGTCGCGGTTCAGTACGGTTGCATTCAGCGCCGCGAGCGCAGCGGTGGCGCTGCCGATCGCCACCGGGTCCGAGGCATCGGCGTCCATCAGGATCTGCGGCTTCGCGCCGCGGCTGACCTCGCGGGCGAAATCGGGCGGGATTTGCAGCACGAACAGCACATCCCCGCGCTTCAGCGCGGTATCGGCGGCGGCGATGGTATTGTATGGCCGCAGATCGAAATATTTCGTGTTGATCAGCGCGGTCAGCAGGGTGCGCTCGTAGATCGAGTGGTCGGCCGACACGACCGCCGTCGGCAGATGCCGCGGATTGGCGTTGATCGCGAAGCCGAACAGGAACAACTGGATCATCGGCAGGATCAGGGTCAGCCGGATGGTCATCGGATCGCGCCGCATCTGGCGCCATTCCTTCTGCAGCACGGCCGCCAGGCGCGCGAACGAGAACCCGTTCATCGCCCCGCCTCCTGCGCGTTCAGCATATGGATGAAGACGTCGTCCAGCCGCGGTTCCACTTCCTGCCATGACAAGGCCGGATCGGCGAGTAGGTCGGTCGCCGCGCGCGGGCGCGCCCGGTCCAGACCCGCCACGCGCAGCGCGGTGCCGAACACCGCGGCGGTCTCCACCCCGGGCATGGCGCGCAGCAGGCGCACGGCGCGCTCGATGCCCGGCCCGGTCGCCTCTAACGTTACCAGATGCGCCGCCGCCACCACCTCCGCAGCAGTGCCCTGCACCACCAGCCGGCCTTCGGCGAGATAGACCAAGCGGCTGCACCGCTCGGCCTCGTCCATGTAGTGGGTTGAAACGAGCACGGTCATGCCGTCGGCGGCGAATTCGTGGATCAGGTCCCAGAACTGGCGTCGGGCGCGCGCATCGACCCCGGCCGTGGGTTCGTCGAGCAGCAGCAGGCGGGGGTGGTGCAACACGCAGGCGGCCAGCGCCATGCGTTGCTTCCAGCCGCCGGACAGCTCGCCGGCAAGCTGTCCGGACCGATCGGCCAAGCCCATGCGCGCCAGCACCGCCGCGATCGCGCCCGCGCGATCCGGCATCGCGTACAACCGGGCGACGAATTCAAGGTTCTCGGCCACGGTCAGATCGCCGTAGAAACTGAATTGCTGGGTCATGTAGCCGACCTGGCGCCGGATCGCCGGTGCCTCGGTCAGCAGATCGAGACCGAGGCAGGTCCCGCCGCCGCCATCCGGATGCAGCAGGCCGCAGAGCAGGCGGATGGTGGTGGTCTTGCCGCTGCCGTTGCCGCCGAGGAAGCCGCAGACCTCGCCCGGTTCCACCCGCAGGGTCAGCCCGTCGATCACGTGCCGGGCGCCGAAATTCTTGACCAGGTCGTGGACGTCGATCGCGGGGGGCGCGCCGGTCATCGGGGCGCCGGGCGGACGGCGACCGGTTCTCCGGGTTTCAGGCGCAGCGCTTCGGCCGGCGGCGGCGTCGCCTCGATCATGAACACCAGCTTGGACTGCGATTGCGCGCTGTAGATCACCGGCGGCGTGTATTCCGCCTGCGGGGAAATGAACGACACGCGCGCGGTCAGGCCCGCGGCGCACCCGTCGCAACGCAGCGCCACGCGCTGTCCGTAGCGGATCCGCGCCAGAGCGGGTTCGGGGACGAAGAAGCGCACGCGGATGTTGGCCGGCGGCAGCAGCTCCACCACGGTTGCGCCGGCGGCAGCGGTCTCGCCGGCGCGCAAATCGGTGTCGGCGACGATCGCGGCGACCGGGGATGTCACATGGCGCTGCGCCAGCGCCCAGGCGGCTTGATCGCGCGCCGCCGCCGCCGCCGTAACCGCCGCGCGCGCTGCCGCGATCGCACCGGCCCGGCCGCTCGGGCGCCGCGCCAGCGCCAGCCGCGCCCG
>DAHWDR010000440.1:0-4894 GCA_027330745.1 Acetobacteraceae bacterium
CTGGAACACCAGGATATCGTCCCACGCATCCTTCACCGCCCCGGTGCTGCCCGGCAGCGCGAACAGATACGTCCCCGCCGCCACCCCGCCCAGCGCGCGCGACTGCATCGTGGAGGTGCCGATTTTCGCGTAGCTCAGCATCCGGAACAATTCCCCGAATCCCTCGATGCGCTTTTCCAGCACGCGCTCGAACGCTTCCGGCGTCACGTCCCGTCCGGTGATGCCGGTGCCGCCGGTGGTGACGATCACGTCCACCGCCGGGTCCGCGATCCAGCCGCGCAGGCGGGCCTCGATGATCCCGGAATCGTCCTGCACGATCGCGCGGTCCGCCAGCACATGCCCCGCGGCAACGATCCGGTCCGCCAGCGCCTGGCCCGAGCTGTCCGTGGCCAGGCTGCGCGTGTCCGAAACCGTCAGGACGGCGATATGGACGGGAATGAACGGGCGGGTTTCGTCGATCCGGGCCATGGGAGCCTCCTTGCCGGTCTGTTCCATAGCACGATGGCGACCCGTCCGGCGCTACTTGTCGGCGCCGGTGCCGTCCGGCACCCGTCCGGGAGACGCGGCCAGCACCCGGCGCGCTTCCGCCGCGTCGCGCGCGATCTGCGCGCGCAGCGCGTCCAGCCCGGCGAATTTCACCTCGGGGCGCAAATAGGACAGCAGCCCGACGGTCAGCTCCGCGCCGTACAGGTCTTCCGAGACATCGAACAGATGGACCTCCAGCCGGCTTTCCGGCCCCGCATTGACCGTCGGCCGCCGCCCGATATTCGCGGCACCGCCGCAGACCCGCCCATCGGGCAGGCGCACCGTCACCGCGTACACCCCGCGCGCCGGCTCCAGATGCCGTCCCAGCGCGATATTGGCGGTCGGGAACCCGATCGTGCGCCCGCGCGCGTCGCCATGCGCCACGATGCCGCGGATCGCCCAGGGCCGGCCCAGTTCGGCGGCGGCGCGCTCCGGGTAGCCCTCGGTCAAGGCGCGGCGGATGCGCGAGGAAGACAGCGGTCCCTCGGCGTCCTTCACCGGCGGCACCAGGGTCAGCCCGATCCCCAGCGCCGCCGCGCGCGCCGCAAGGAACCCGGCATCGCCGCCCTTGCGGTGCCCGAACGCAAAATCCCGCCCCGCTGCCAGGTGGCGCGCGCCGATGCCCGCGTGCAGCATTTCAGCCACGAACGCATCGGCGCCAGTCAGGCTGAATGCCTCGGTGAATGGCAGTTCGTACAGCAGGTCCACGCCCAGCGCCGCCAGCGCGTCGGCGCGCTCGGCGGCCAGCGTCAGGCGGAACGGCGGGTCGTCGGGGCGGAACAGCTCGCGCGGGTGCGGCTCGAAGGTCAGCACGGCAAGCTTGGCGTCGGGGCGGGCGGCGCGGGCGGCGGCCACCACGGCGGCGTGGCCGCGATGCACCCCGTCGAAATTGCCGAGTGCCACCGACGCGCCGCGGGCGTCGGCCGGCAGATCGCGCCAGTCGTGGAAGACCTGCATCAGCCGCGCGCCGGCACCTGGACCTGCGCCTCACCCTCGATCACCGGCTTGCCGGCCACGGTGCAGGTGGTTTTCAGGGTGGCGCGCTTTTTCGCCGGGTCCAGCGCGGTCACTTCCACCATGGCGGTGACGGTATCGCCGATCTTCACCGGGGCGCGGAAGCGCAGCGACTGGCCCAGATAGATCGTGCCGGCGCCGGGCAGTTGCGTGCCCAGCACCGCGCTGATCAGCCCCGCCGACAGCATCCCATGCGCGATCCGTTCGCCGAAGATGGAGGCCTTCGCCGCCTCGGCGTTGATGTGCACCGGGTTGGCATCGGTCGAGACAGCGGCGAATAGCAGGATGTCGGCCTCGGTGATGGTCTTGCCGAGACTGGCGGTCTGGCCGAGGGCGAGGTCCTCGAAGGCGGCTTGGCGCATGGTTTTGACCCGGAAACTGGCATCCGGGTTGTGCGGGCGCCGGAGCGGGCGGTCAACCGGGGGCAAGGATGCGGGTGAACCGCTCCCGGCCCGCCGCGTCGATGAAATCCAGCCGCAACCCACCTTGTACGAACCGCGCCGCCAGGAACCCGTGCGCGCCCGACAGGAATCCCGGACGCCGGGCCGGGCCGGGCGTGTAGGTCTCGGACCCGGAGCCGGAGGTGACATAGGCGAGGCCGTCCAGCTCGGTGAACTGCATCGTATGGTCGTGTCCGTTGAGATAAACCCGCACGCCGCCGGCCCGCAGCACCGGGGCCAGCAAGGCGATCAGGTCAGGCTGGTCGTGGCCGGCGCCGCCGCGGGCGGTGAACACCGGATGGTGCCCAACCACGATTTTCCAGCGCGCCTGGCTGGCGGCAAGTCGCCCCCGCAGCCAGGCCAGCTGCGCCGCCGGGTCCTGCCCGACGATGCGCGTCGGCGTTCCCAGATATTTGCGGATGAAGGGCGAGGTATCCAGGAAGAAGACCTCCGCCGCGGTGCCGTCGCCCAGTGGCAGCGTCCTGGTGTAATGCCGCGCCGGCAGCCGCCAGCGGGCGGAGTGCGCGGAATAGGCGATCTGCGCTGCTACATCGCCGCGGTAGTCGTGATTGCCCAGCACCACCTGCCAGGGGCGTTGCAGCGAGGGTTGGTGATAGACGCGCTCGAAACTGCTCTGCCATTGCGGGTCATCGACGCCGGTGACGCCGGATTCGTAGAAATTGTCGCCCGCCGAGATGATCCAGCGCGGATCGCGCGCCGCCGCCGCGCCCGCCATCGCCGCCGCCACCGCGGTCTGGTGGTGGGCGCCGCCGCGCCCCCAATCGCCGATCACGAAGAACCCGACGGGCGGGGCGGCGGCGGTCAAGGGGGTAACCAGCGGGACGCCGGCGGCGGACAGCAACAAGTGGCGGCGTGTCAGGGTCATGCGGTCTCTGCCGGTTCGCCGCCCCGCCTACACCGGCTGCCCCGGCGGCGTCATGTGACGTGTCGATGACCTGTGTGCCCCGGCTTGTCGCGGCGGCCCGGCCGCCCTAACTCACGCCCCCATGATGACCGACACCAACGAAACCCCTGCCCCGCCCGCCGCGCCGGTCCCCGAGACCGCGGAGGCGATCATGGCCGAAGCCGCCGCTCGTATCGCCGCGCTGGAGGCCGAATCCGCCGATTTCAAGGATCGCTGGATGCGCGCCGAGGCCGAAATGGCCAACACCCGCGCCCGCGCCCGGCGCGAGGTGGAGGATGCGCGCCAATACGCGGCGCAAAAATTCGCCGCCGATGTGACCGAGGCGGCCGACAATCTCCGCCGCGGCCTGGATGCCCTGCCCCCGCCCGACCCTGACGCCCCGCCGCTGGTGCCCAAGCTGCGCGAGGGGATCGAGGGGGTGGAACGCGCCTTCCTCGCCACCTTGGAACGCAACGGCGTCAAGCGCGAGGACCCGACCGGGCAGATGTTCGACCCCAATTTCCACCAGGCGATGGCCGAGCAGGAAAGCCTGACCCACGCGCCGGGCACGGTGCTGCAGGCCTGGACCCCGGCCTGGACGTTGCACGGGCGGCTGCTGCGCCCAGCCATGGTGGTGGTGGCCAAGGCGCCGGAGGCGGAGCTGGCCGCACCCGGGTGAAAGCCGCAGCGCCGGAAGCGGCCTAGATCGTTCGAATCCGCCGAAAATCGCTACCGTTATCCGCGCCGGCCCTTGCCGCGGCGCCCCCGGCTCAATACATCCCGTCCATCAAAAAACCACCCAAGGGATGCAGGCGGCGCTTCGGGCCTCCTGGATCCGCTGCAAGGAGCAACGAACGACATGAGCAAGGTCATCGGCATCGACCTGGGCACCACCAATTCCTGCGTCGCGATCATGGAGGACAAGGATGTCCGCGTGATCGAGAACGTGGAGGGCGCCCGCACCACCCCGTCCATCGTCGCCTTCGCCGATAACGGCGAGCGACTGGTCGGACAATCCGCCAAGCGGCAGGCGGTCACCAATCCCACCAACACGCTCTATGCCATCAAGCGCCTGATCGGCCGGCGCTTCGACGACCCGATGGTGGCGAAGGACAAGGGGCTGGTCCCCTATGAGATCGTCAAGGGCGACAACGGCGACGCCTGGGTGGCCGCGCGCGGCGATAAATACGCCCCCAGCCAGATCAGCGCCTTCATCCTGGGCAAGATGAAAGAGACCGCCGAGGCCTATCTGGGCGAGCCGGTCACCCAGGCGGTCATCACCGTCCCGGCCTATTTCAACGACAGCCAGCGCCAGGCGACCAAGGATGCCGGCCGCATCGCCGGGCTCGATGTGCTGCGCATCATCAACGAACCCACCGCCGCCGCGCTCGCCTACGGGCTCGACAAGAAGGGCGCCGGCACGATCGCGGTCTATGACCTTGGCGGCGGCACGTTCGACATCTCCGTTCTGGAAATCGGCGATGGCGTGTTCGAGGTGAAATCCACCAATGGCGATACGTTCCTGGGTGGGGAGGATTTCGATCAGCGGGTGATCGACTGGCTCGCCGACGAATTCAAGCGCGAGCAGGGCATCGATCTCCGCAAGGATCGGCTGGCCTTGCAGCGGCTCAAGGAAGCCGCCGAGAAGGCGAAGATCGAGCTGTCTTCGTCCAAGGAGACCGAGATCAACCTGCCGTTCATCACCGCCGACGCCTCGGGGCCGAAGCATCTGGTGATGAAGCTCTCGCGCGCCAAGCTGGAACAGATCGTCGATGACCTGATCGCCCGCACCCTGGAACCCTGCCGCGCCGCGCTGAAGGACGCCGGTGTGACCGCCGGTGAGATCAACGAAGTGGTCCTGGTCGGCGGCATGACCCGGATGCCGAAGGTGATCGAGGCGGTCAAGCAGTTCTTCGGCCGCGAGCCGGCCCGCAACGTCAACCCCGACGAAGTGGTGGCGATCGGTGCCGCCGTGCAGGGCGCGGTGCTGAAGGGCGACGTCAAGGACGTG
>DAHWDR010000004.1:0-5212 GCA_027330745.1 Acetobacteraceae bacterium
CACCGCATCGCCCGGCGTCACGCCGCGCGGCAGCAAGGTGCCGCGTTCCGCCGCGCCGACCGCGAAGCCGGCCAGATCGTAGTCCTTGCCGGTGTACATCCCGGGCATCTCGGCGGTCTCGCCGCCCACCAGGGCGCAGCCGGCTTCCGCGCAGCCCGCGGCGATGCCCGCGATCACGGCGCGGGCGGCCGCCACGTCCAGCTTGCCGGTGGCGAAATAATCCAGGAAGAACAGCGGTTCGGCGCCCTGGACGATCAGGTCGTTGACGCACATCGCGACCAGGTCGATGCCCACCTGGTCGTGCAACCCGGTCTCGATCGCGATTTTCAGCTTGGTGCCGACGCCGTCGGTGGTCGCGACCAGGATCGGGTCACGGAACCCGGCGGCGCGCGGGTCGAACAGGGCGCCGAAGCCGCCCAGCCCGCCCAGCGCGCCGGCGCGGGCGGTGGCGCGGGCGAGCGGGGCGATTGCGGCCACCAGCGCCTCGCCGGCGTCGATATCCACCCCGGCGGCGCGGTAATCTAGGCCGGGGGCAGGGACGGCGCTGGTCATGGCGGGGCTCGATCGGCTAGGGGGGCGGGAGGATGGGGTGCCAGATGATACGGCTTGCGTCGGCGGGGGCATACGGGGGGACGATGGCAGAGGGCAAGATCGTGCCGATCGGCCGGAACGCGGCGGGACGCCGGTGCCCGCTCCCGCAGCGCGCGGGGGCGACTGATGCCTGACGGGACTCCCGATCTATCCAACACCAAGACCGACGCGCTGATTACGATTCCGAACATCATCACGTTCGGCCGGCTCTGCGCGGTGCCGCTTGCGTTGTGGCTGGTGCTGGTGCACCGGCCGGGCGCGGCGTTCGTGCTGTTCCTGGGCGCCGGAGCGTCCGATGCCATCGACGGCTGGCTGGCGCGGCGCCTGGGCGGCGGGTCCAGCGTGGGCGCGCTGATCGATCCGGTCGCCGACAAGGCGCTGCTGGTGACCATGTTCATCACCCTCGCCGCGGTGGGCGAGATGCCGGTGTGGCTGGCGGTGCTGGTGGTGTTCCGCGACATCGTCATCGTCGGCGGGGTGCTGATGTTGGGGCTGCTGGGGCGCGCGGTGGTGATCCGGCCGCTGTTCGTTTCCAAGCTGAACACCGCGCTGCAGATCCTGCTGGTGGCGTTCGGCTTGTTCCAGGCGTGGTGGGGCGGCGGCGCGGTCTGGACCGCGTGGGGCATGACCGGGCTGATCTGGGCGGTGGCGGCCAGCACGCTGGCCTCCGGCGCGGCCTATGTCTGGCGCGCGGGGGGGGCATGAACCAGGCCCTGCCGCCGCTCCGGCCGCCCGAGCGGGAAATGCGCGGCCAGCGGGTGATCCTGGGGCTGGGGCTGGCGGTGCTGGCCTGGCTGGTGCTGCGGCTGTTCGGGGCGGTGCTGGCCCCGTTCGTGACCGCCGCGGTGATCGCGTATGCGCTGGATCCGCTGGCCACCCGGCTGGCGCGGTTCGGGTTGCCGCGCGGTGTGGCGGCGCTGGCGCTGGTGCTGGGCGTGATCGCCTGCGGGCTGCTGTTCGTGCTGCTGCTCTACCCGCTGATCCTGTCGCAGGTGGGGCTGCTGCTGGGCCGCGTGCCGCAATACGCGCTGGCGTTGCAGGGCTGGGCGAACCGCATGGTGGCCGAGTTGCAGGCGCGGCTGGGGCCGGATGTGGTCAACGGCAAATTGCGCGACCTGGTGGCAAGCCAGGCGGGGAATGTGCTGGGGTTCCTGGCCTCCACCGTCGCCGGACTGATCACCGGGGGCTTCGCGCTGTTCAACGTGCTGACCCTGATGGTGGTGACGCCGGTGGCGGCGTTCTACCTGCTGCGCGACTGGCCGCGGGTGGTGGCGATGATCGACGGCTGGCTGCCGCTGCGCGACCGGGAAACGCTGCGTGCGCAGGCGCGTGAGGTGGACCGGATTCTGTCCGCCTGGGTGCGCGGTCAGGCGCTGTGTTGCGCGATCCTGGGGCTGTACTACGCCGCCGGCCTGTCGGTGGCGGGGCTGGAACTGGGGCTGATCGTGGGGCTGTCCGCCGGATTGCTGTCGTTCATCCCCTATGTCGGCTCGATCACCGGGGGGGTGGCGGCGATCGGGCTGGCGTTGGGCCAGTTCCCGAGTTGGGCGGGGGTGCTGCGGGTGGTCGCGGTGCTGGTGGTGGGGCAGGTGCTGGAAGGCTACGTGATCTACCCGCGCTTTCTGGGCGACCGGGTTGAGCTTCCGGCGCTGTGGGTGATGTTCGCGCTGCTGGCCGGTGGGGCGGCGTTCGGGTTCGTGGGTGTGATGCTGGCGGTGCCGGTGGCGGCCACGATCGGGGTGCTGGCCCGGTTCTGGCTGCGGCGCTACCTGGCCAGCGGGCTGTATCTGGACCCGCCCGGCGAGGGGTAGGGGGGCGATTCAGTTCCGCGGCAGGCGCGGCGTGTCCGGGGCGTCCGGGTTCTGGGCGCGGTGGCGCAGCAGGTGATCGGCCAGCACCAGCGCCAGCATCGCCTCGCCCACCGGGACGGCGCGGATGCCGACGCAGGGGTCGTGGCGGCCCTTGGTGACGATCTCGGTTTCATTCCCGTCCTGATCCACCGTCGCGACCGGGGTCAGGATCGAGCTGGTCGGTTTCACCGCGAACCGCGCCACGATCGGCTGGCCCGAGGAAATCCCGCCCAGGATTCCGCCGGCGTGGTTGGCGCCGAACGCCACCAGGCCCCGCTGCATTCTCAGCGCGTCGGCGTTGTCCTCGCCGCGCAGTTCGGCGGCGGCGAATCCGTCGCCGATCTCCACCCCCTTCACCGCGTTGATCGACATCAGGGCGGCGGCCAGGTCGGCGTCCAGCTTGGCGTAGATGGGCGCGCCGAGGCCGGGCGGGACGCCGTCCGCCACCACCTCGATCACCGCGCCGAGGGAGGAGCCGTCCTTGCGGACTTGCAGGAGGATGTCCTCCCATTCCGTCGCGGCAACCGGGTCGGGGCAGAAAAACGGGTTGGCATCGATCGCGTTCCAGTCCCAGCGGGCGCGGTCGACCCGGTGCGGGCCGAGCTGGACCAGGGCGCCGCGGATGGTGACGCCGGGGCCGAGCACGCGGCGGGCGATGGCGCCGGCGGCGACGCGGCAGGCGGTTTCGCGGGCCGAGGCGCGACCGCCGCCGCGATAGTCGCGCAGCCCGTATTTCAGGTGGTAGGTGAGATCGGCGTGGGCGGGGCGGAATTTGCGCGCGACTTCGGAATAATCGCGCGAGCGCTGGTCGGTGTTGTCGATCTGCAGCGCGATCGGGGTGCCGGTGGTGAAGCCTTCGAACACGCCGGACAGGATGCGCACCTGGTCCGGTTCCTGGCGCTGGGTGGTAAAGCGGGACTGGCCGGGGCGGCGACGGTCCAGATAGGGCTGGATGTCGGCTTCCGACAGCGCGAGGCCGGGCGGGCAGCCATCGATGACCGCGCCGATCGCCGGGCCGTGGCTTTCGCCCCAGGTGGTCAGGCGGAACAGATGGCCGAAGCTGTTATGGGACACGCGCGCGATCCATTGGTTTCAGGATTCCTGGTCCGGCCAGCCATCGGGCACCGGGATGTGCAGGAAGCTCTGCGCGATGCCCGGAAAACGGGTGATATGCCCACTTCCTTCGGTGTCGGTGACCAGCACCGGCTCCCCGGGGCCGAAGCGCCTGCGCACGCCGTCGGTGGTTTCGTACTCCACCGTCCCGTTCAGCGCCACCGCCAGCTGGCGCACCGGCGCGGTATGCCAGTCCGCCTCACGCAGCTCGGCCGGGATCGTGAAAAGCTTGACCCCGCCGGGCACGGCGAAGCGATTGAGCCGGAACGGCGGCAGGGCGGGGAACATGCGCACCGCCTCCGCCGGAATCTCGATCTCGGCAAATCGCGAGCCGCCGGTGTCATCGGCGACAATGCAGGTGATTCGCATCGAGCTCTCCCGCGGTTCACCCCTCGACAATCGCGATATCCGGTGCCTCGGGGTGCTTCATGCCGACGATATGATAGCCGCTGTCCACATGATGCACCTCCCCGGTCACGCCCGAAGACAGGTCCGACAGGAAATACACCCCGGCGCCGCCGACATCTTCCGTGGTGGTGTTGCGGCGCATCGGCGAATTGATCTGGTTCCAGCGCAGGATGTAGCGGAAATCGCCGATCCCCGAGGCCGCCAGCGTCTTCACCGGACCGGCGCTGATCGCGTTCACGCGAATCCCCGAAGTACCAAGATCGGCGGCAAGGTAGCGCACGGAGGCTTCCAGCGCCGCTTTCGCCACCCCCATCACGTTGTAATGGGGCACCCATTTCTCGGCCCCCATATAGCTCAGCGTCAGCAGACTGCCGCCGGGTTTCATCAGCGGCACCGCGCGCTGGCACACGGCGGTGAAGGAATAGCACGAGATATCCAGCGCCTGCAGGAACGCCGCCCGCGGCGTGTCCAGATAGCGCCCGCGCAGATACGCCTTGTCGGCAAAGCCGATGGCGTGAACCAGGAAATCCAGTCCATCCCACCGTTGCGCCACCGCGGCGAAGGCGGCATCGATGCTGGCTTCCTCGGCCACGTCGCACGGGATGACCAGATCCGAACCGACCGAGGCCGCCAGCGGGCGCACCCGCCGCTCCAGCGCCTCACCCTGGAAGGTGAACGCCAGTTCCGCGCCCTGTGCGGCGACCGCGGCGGCGATGCCCCAGGCGAGCGAGCGCTCATTCGCCACCCCCATCACCAGCCCGCGCCGCCCGGCGAGCAGGCTGCCGGTGGCGGGGGGGGCGGGGTCGGGGTGGTCGGCCATGCTGGGGTCCTGCCGGCGGGGGTTGTCGTTTGGCCCCCCGTGGTGGCACAGCCGCGCGCGGCGGGGCAAGAGGCGCCCGCCGGGAGAGCACGATGACCGAACCGCAAACCGACCCGTTCGCCTGGTTCCTGGAATGGCTGGATCAGGCCGAGGCCACCGAACCGAACGATGCCAACGCCATGACGGTGGCGACGGCGACGGCGGCGGGGCAGCCATCGGCGCGGATCCTGCTGCTCAAGGGCGTGGACCCGGCAGAAGCGCGGGCAGAGCGGGGCTTCGTGTTCTACACCAACAAGCACAGCCGCAAGGCCGGCGAGATCATCGCCAACCCGCACGCCGCCCTGTTGTTCCACTGGAAGACGCTGCGCCGCCAGGTGCGCATCGAGGGGCCGCTGGCCGATGTGTCGGACGCCGAATCGGATGCGTATTT
>DAHWDR010000042.1:0-1927 GCA_027330745.1 Acetobacteraceae bacterium
GGCGAATTTCCGCGCCCATATCCGCGCCGCGCGGCTGGCCGGGGTGCCGCTGGCGATCCATGCCCGCGACGCCGACGCCGATATCGCCGACATCCTGCGCGACGAGCGCGACCGGGGAGGGGCGTTCGCCTTCCTGCTGCATTGTTTCAGTTCCTCCCGCGCGCTGGCGGAGGCGGCGGTCGCGCTCGGTGGCTTCGTCAGCTTCTCCGGCATCCTCACCTTCCCGAAATCCCAGGAAATCAGGGACATCGCGCGCGACGTGCCGGCCGACCGGCTGCTGGTGGAGACCGACGCGCCCTATCTCGCCCCGGTGCCGGTGCGCGGCAAGCGCAACGAACCGGCCAACGTCGCGCACACCGCCGCGGTGCTGGCGGGGCTGCGCGGCCTCGGCGTCGCCGCGCTGGCCGATCTCACCACGACGAATTTCCGCCGGCTGTTCACGAAGGCGGCGGCCTGATGCGCGCGGTGCTGCTCGGCACCGGCGGCTCGGCCGGAGTGCCGCTGATCGGCGGCGCGGACGGCGCCGGGGACTGGGGGCGCTGCGATCCCAGGGAACCCCGCAACCGCCGCACGCGGTCGAGCATCGTCGTGCAAGGGGCTGGCGAGGAACGGCTTCTGGTCGATACCTCGCCCGATCTGCGGACCCAGCTGCTGGCCTGCCGGATTCCCCGGATCGACGCGATCCTGTTCACCCACGCCCATGCCGACCACATCACCGGGATCGACGACGTGCGGATCCTGAACCGCATCGCCGGCCGGCCGCTGGAGGCGTTCGCGACCGCCTCGGTGTTGAACGAGGTCACCAGCCGGTTTCCCTACGCGTTCCGCCCGTGGAAGCCGCCCGGCTTCTACCGTCCGGTGCTGGAAACGCGCGCGATCGAGGCCGGGGAGACCGTCGCGATCGCCGGGTTGGCGGTGCGCAGCTTCGCCCAGGACCATGGGTATGGCCCGTCGCTCGGGCTCAGGATCGGCGGGTTCGGCTATTCCACCGACGTGGTGCGGCTGGACCAGGCGGCGTTCGACGCGCTGGCCGGCGTGGAGACCTGGGTGGTCGATTGCTTTGGCCTGACGCCGCATCCGACGCACGCGCATCTCGACCTGGTGCTGGCGTGGGCGGCGCGCGTCGGCGCGCGACGGACGGTGCTGACCCATATGGGCACGGATATGGACTGGGCCACGGTCGGGGCGATGCTGCCGGCCGGAGTGGAACTGGGGTTCGACGGGATGGTGCTGGAGGGAGAGTGACGGCTCGGCGGCGGGGCTTCGTCAGCCCCGCAGATCGGACAGCACGCCCGGCAGGTCACGGGCCATGTGCAGTACTCGCAGGATCTGCGGCGGCCGGGGCTCGGGGTCGAACACGAGCAGGTATGGGAAGCTCCTCAAGGACCAGAGGCGGTATCGGGGTCCGATCAGCGCCGGCCGCGGTCGCCCGATCCCCGGGCGCGTGCCGATCAACGCGGCCGCCTCGGCGAGTTCGGCACGGAACCGGCGCGCCGCGCTCGGGTTTTCATCGGCGATCCAGCGGACGGCGTCGAGCACCGCGGCCCGAGCCGCCGGCGACAGAACGGCGGAAGGGCTCACGCGCCGCGGCGTTCGGCGGCGTCGATGATGCTGTCCAGTTCCTGGCCGACCACGTCCAGAGTAAAGAAGCCGCAGCGCTCGCCTTCCTGCTGCGCGGCTTCGATCTCGGCGAGAAAGGCGGCTCGTTCCAACTCCGCGCGCTGCAGCAGGCTGACGCCGGCACGGACGACCTCGCTCAGGTCGCCATAGCGACCCTGCGCCACGGCCTCAGCGGCGAAGCGTTCCAATTCCGGGGGCAGGATCACGGATGCCATGGCGGAAGAAGTAGGCGCTCCTGGTTCGTGTGGGAAGATCTGGCCTGGGCTGGATCACTCACCCGGCCCTGTCATACAATTTCCATAATATT
>DAHWDR010000049.1:0-1565 GCA_027330745.1 Acetobacteraceae bacterium
GCGGGGCTGGCCGCGGCGGCGGCCACGCTCGGCCCGGGCGCCGACCGTTTCCGCCCGCTGCCCTGCGACGTGGCGGACGCCGCGGCGGTGGACGCCGCCTTCCGTGCCATCGCCGCCGCCACGCCCGCGCTGGACGCGCTGATCTGCTGCGCCGGCATCCTGCGCACCGGACCGCTGGCAACAATGCCGGTCGCGGTGTTCGACCAGGTCTTCGCGGTGAATGTGCGTGGCTCGTTCCTGTGCGCGCAGGCGGCGGTACCGCTGCTGTCCGCCGGGGCCATGCCCGCGCGGCCGGGGCGGATCGTCTTCCTGTCCTCGGTCGCGGCCTTGCGGCCGAAGATCGACAGCGGCGCCTATGCGGCGTCCAAGGCGGCGGTCTCGCAACTGACGCGGGTGCTGGCGGTGGAGCTTGGCCCGGTGCCGATCCTGGTGAACGCGCTGGCGCCGGGGACGGTGGATACGCCGATGATTGCCGCGGTCAGCGATCCGGCCAGGGCGGGGCGCTACCGGCCGTCCGGCAAATCGCCCCTGGGGCGGATCGCGCAGCCCGAGGACGTGGCCGACGTGATCGGCTTCCTGCTGTCGGACGCGGCGCGCTACGTGACCGGAACGACGATCCCGGTCGATGGGGGGACGCAGGCGGCGTTCGTGCCGGCGGGGTAGGGGAGGGCGGAGGCCCGCAACGGGGATTGGATATATGGGAGTTGGCGCCATCCCGCCCGCTCCGCGACATCGGGGTCATCCGGTGGCCGGTCGTCCCTTGCGGTCCACCTGCGTGCAGCTGCGGTTGAATCCTTCTTCGGCCGCGGTGCCGGGCGCCGTGTTTCTTGCGGCACGCGATAACTGGACCGTGCCGATGATGGCCACGGGGCGCCCCAGATGATGGCGGCGCTCCCCGTTGTTACCCGTTTGCAGGAAGCTCCAGGCGAGACTGGGATCCCTGGCAGCCGCGTGGTACTCGGCGGCTGCGGGACGAGAATGATCCGGATCGGTTGAAGGACGGAGCGCCGCGCCTGCGGCAAGGCAGTCATGAGCGACGAAAAGGCGAACAACTTCGATGCCTTGCGGTTGATCGCCGCGTTGACTGTTCTGGCTTCCCATGCGTTCCCGCTTTCCGGTGACAATCGGGCGGAGCCGATCCTGTGGCTGAGCGGAGGCCAGGTTTCGGGCGGAGCCCTCGCGGTGACGATCTTCTTCGTCATCAGCGGCTATCTGATCACCAGGAGCTTCGAGCGCGGAGGCAGTCCCGCAACGTACGTCACGAACCGAGCGCTGCGGCTGCTTCCCGCATTGGTTGTTGCCCTCGTTTTGCTTTCCTTCGTCATCGGACCGGTGATTTCGTCAGTATCCCTTTCGGCCTACTTCCGCGCATCGGGGACTTATAGATTCACGTACCAGACCATGTCATTCATCGATTTCTGCCCATTTCTGCCGGGTGTTTTCGCGCATAATCCCTTCCGGAACGTGGTCGACGGATCACTTTGGACCCTGCATTTCGAGGTGGGATGCTACGTCCTTGTGGCCGTTCTGGGACTGTTCCGGCTGCTGGACCGATACGTATCTGC
>DAHWDR010000050.1:0-7369 GCA_027330745.1 Acetobacteraceae bacterium
CCGCTGACGCGCCTGATGATGGCCAGTGACGGCGTGTCGGAGCGCGAGCTTCTGGAACTGCTCCGTCGCGTCCGCCGCGCCCGGTTCCCGCGTGCCGGACTTGCTCCGGTGGCGCATCCGGGGCCTGATCCGCGTCGCTGATCCGCCGCCCGACCAGTTATCCCCGGGCGGCAGCCGATGCCGGAGCCGCCTATGCCCACCCAAGCCGCCCTTCCCGCCGCCTTGCGCGCCGCCGTCGCCGCCCAGCGCGACCGCGCCGCCGATCTGTTCGACCGGCTACGCGCCGATGGGCATGCCCCGCCGGGGGTCTCGCGCGATCCCTATGGCCCCGGCGAGCAGCGTGCCCATGCCACGATGGCCGCGGCGGCCGCCGCCCTCGGCCTGATCCCGGACAAAGACGCCGCCGCCAATCGCTACGCGACCTGGCCGGGGCGGGACCGGACGGCCGGGCGGATCGTGATCGGCTCGCATCTCGATTCCGTCCCGCACGGGGGCAATTTCGATGGTGCCGCCGGGGTGGTCGCCGGGCTGGTCGCGGTGGCTTCGCTGCAATCGCTGGGGGTCACGCCGGCGCGCGACGTCACCGTGATGGCGATCCGCGCCGAGGAAAGCGTGTGGTTCCAGGTGTCGTATATCGGCAGCCGGGGCGCGCTGGGGACCTTGCCGGCCGGGGTGCTGGCCGACGGGGCATCGGCCGCGCGCCGGACCGACACCGGCCGCACCCTGGCCGCGCATATCGCCGATTGCGGCGGCGATCCCGCCGCCCTGGCCGCCGGCGCGCGCCATTTCGATCCCGCCACGATCGCCGCCTATCTGGAACTGCATATCGAGCAGGCCCCGAGCCTGATCGAGGCCGGCCGCGCCGTCGGCATCGCCACCGGCATCCCGGGCAATGTCCGCTTCCCCGAGATCCGCATCACCGGGCGCAACGACCATGTCGGCCTGCCGCGCCGCTTTCGCCGCGACGCCGGGCTGGCCGGCGCCGAACTGGCGCTGGGCGTGGAACGGCTCTGGCAGGAGCACGAGGCGCGCGGCATCCCGATGGCCGCCACGATCGGACGCTTCCACACCGACGCCGCGCAGCACGGCCTGACCATCGTGCCCGGCGCGTTCCGCCTGAGTATCGATCTGCGCGCCTACGACCCCGCGGTGGTGACGGCGCTGGAGGTCGCGTTCCGCGACCTGGTCCGCGGGATTGCGGAACGCCGCGGCGTGACGATCGATCTTGGCACGCGCGCGTCGGCGGACGTCGGCGTGGTGGACCCCGCGATCCGCGCCGGGCTGGAAGCAGCCGCCGCCGCACTGGACATTCCGGTTCTGGCGCTCGGTTCCCCCGCGTCCCACGACGCCGCCGCCTTCGCCGCCGCCGGGGTGAAGATGGGCATGGTGTTCGTGCGCAACGCAAACGGCAGCCATAATCCGGACGAGGCGATGGAGCTGGACGATTTCCTGGACGCCACCGCCGTCCTGACCACCTGGCTCGCCGGCGCGAGCGCCTGACCCGCATCGAGGAACCACACATGCCCCGCACCGTTTTCGTTTTGAACGGCCCCAACCTGAACCTGCTCGGCAAGCGCCAGCCGCAGATCTACGGTCACGAAACGCTGCTGGACGTGGCAGCCGCCTGCCGCGCGCTGGCCGCCGAGCTGGACCTGACTTTGCGCTTCCACCAGAGCAACCGTGAATATGAAATCATCGACTGGATTCACGAAGCCCGCGAGATCGCGCAGGGGATCGTCATCAACCCGGCCGCCTTCACCCATACCTCGGTGGCGATCCTGGACGCGCTCCATACGTTCGAGGGACCGATCCTGGAGGTGCATATCTCCAACGTCCACAAGCGCGAGCCGTTTCGTCACCATTCCTATGTGTCGAGCGTCGCCACCGGCGTGATCGCGGGCTTCGGTACCGATGGATACTTGCTGGCACTGCGGCGGATGGGGCGGTTGCTGACCAGCTGAGAAGCGCGGCGCGGCTCTTTGCTGGCACATATTGCAGGCCGGTATTCCGTCCTTGCTTTCTGGCTATCCGATAGCCATAATCTCCCCATGCCCGAGCACAGTGTCGCCGAAGCCCGCAACCATCTGTCCGAACTGATCGACCGCGCCCGCGCCGGCGAGCAGGTGGTCATCACCCGCCATGGCACAAGGGTGGCCGAGATCACCGCCGCCCCCCCTGCTCCGCGTCCGGTCTCGGCCGCCGATCTCGACTTCCTCGCCCGCCATCGCGTCGGTCGCCCCATCAGCGCCCCCATCAGTCCTGCCGTGGGCACCGATGCCGGTCACCTGCTCAGCGATCTGCGCGACGCCGAGGAGCGGTGAGCCTCTACCTCGACGCCAGCGTCCTGGTCGCCCTGCTCATCCATGACAGCCTGACCGAACCGGCCGAGGCCCTGCTCCGATCCGATCCCCAGCCGCTGATCCTGAGCGATTTTGCCGCCGCCGAATTCGCCTCCGCGGTGGCCCGCCGCGTGCGCACCAAAGATCTGACGGCAACCGAGGCGCGCGTCGCTTTCACCACTCTCGATCTGTGGGGCGCCCGCGCGACGCGGCGGGTGGAGACCATCGGTGCCGATGTCGCCGCCGCCGCGGCGTTCCTGCGTCGCCTGGATTTGTCGTTGCGCACGCCCGATGCGCTGAACATCGCCATCGCGCAGCGGCTGGATGCCACGATGGTGACCTTCGACAGGAAAATGGCCGCGGCGGCCCGCCAGCTGGGCCTGCCGACCGTTCCGGACCGCGCTGCTCACAGCAGGGTCGGGGCGTAGGGCGGCGCCGTCACCGCCACCGCCGGCAGCGGCTTCACCCCGCACGCCGCCAGATAATCCGCGACGGCATCGAACGCCGCCGGCGCGCGGGTCTGATCGGCCGCGTCGCCGATCGGCACATAGATCACCGTCTCGTAGCGCGCGCGTGTCAGCAGCACGCGATAGGTGTTGACCGCATAGGCCCGTCGCGTCGCATCGCGCACCGTCTGCCAGGCGGTGCCGGCGAAGCGCCGCGCGGTCCAGCCTTCTGGACCCGGAACCAGATCGTTTCCCCAAGCCAGGCCCACCACGTCCAGTTCCAGTCCCTGACAAGCGAACTGCGTCGCCGGCAGTTCCAGCGCGTCGGAGGCGCGCACATCCGGCCACCGGTCCAGAAACCAATGCGCGACCGCATCGGCATCCATATGCGGGAACGCCGGCCACAGCCCGTCCGCCACCAACCGCCGCGCGCCGGCGCTGCAGACCAGCCCGGCGCGGCGCAGCCCGCGCGCCCGCGCCCGCAGCCCCGCGCGCAGCGCCGGCTGGGACCGGGTGACGAAGAACGGCACCCCGCCTGCCTCGGCCGCGATGGCCGCCGCCATGCGCGTCTCCCCGGCCAGCACCGCTTCCACCCAGGGTGAAGCGGCGGCGGAGCGGATCGCGCGCACCGGCACCGACAGATGCAGCGCCGGGTCCAGCCGCAGCGTGCCCGGGGCAACCGGGAACAGACGCCGGCGCGGGTCGGTGCCGCCGATCACGCCCGGTGGCGCGGCGGCGGACCAGGTCGGGCGGGCGGCCAGCGCGGCGCCCCATTCGGACAGGCCGGCCTCGCCGGTGTTGATCTCCTGGCCGGTGCCGACCAGCGCGATCACCACCGCCCAGTCGGCGTGGCGGGCCATGATGTCGAGCACCAGCCCCGCCTCGCTATCGCCGTGTTCGAACTTGCGGCGGCCGAACGCGGCGTCCCAGGCACGCTGGGCTTCGTCGAAGACGATCACGTGCTCATGCGGCGGCGTCGCGCGCTCGGCGTTGTCCTTCAGGAAGCCGTTCACCGGCTGGATGGCGCTCGCGGCCTCCCGTCCCGCCTGGCGCGCGGAGCGTCCGCGCGCGCGGGCGTCCCGCGTCAGCGCGGCGCGCATCACGTGGACCAGCGGCAGGTTGCCGGTCAGGAACGCAACCCCTGCATCCGGCGCGGCGCCGAACACCACGTTCAACCCGCACAGGGTCTTCCCGGCGCCGGGAATACCGGTGACGAACAGGGCCAGATGCCGCCGCTGCGTGCGCGCCTCATCTAGCGCGGCCCCGATCGCATCGGCGGTGTGGGTCAGATTGGCCACGTCGGCGCGGGCGGCCAGCAGTTCCGGCACGTTGTGGCGGGCATACAGCATCCGCGCCGCCTCGATGATGCCCGGGACCGGGCGGTAGGGGGCGGCATCCCAGGTTGCGGCGTCGGTTGGGGCATGCGCGGGCAGCCAGTCGGCAAGCTCCGCCAGCAGCGCCGGGAAGCTCGCCGCCGAAGCGTCCTGCACCGGGACCACATGTTGCAACGGCAGCGGGCGCGTGACCGGCGCCGGCTGCCCCGTCTCCGCCAGCAGCACCGGCACGATCGACCAGCCCCGGCTGCCGGCGTGGAAATCCTGAAGGTCCAGCGCGTAGTCCTCGGCCTGACGACGGCCGTCCAGGGTGAAGCCCTGGGCGCCGGATTTCAGCTCGATCACCAGGATGGCGCGATCGGCCAGGATCACCGCATCGATGCGCTTGCCCAGGCGCAGCAGCGGGTATTCCAGCAGCACCGACCAGCCCCCCGGCGCGCCCGCCAGGGCGGCGGTCAGCAGCGGAATCTGGGTGCGCCAGGCACGCAGCTGGGTGTCGCGGTTGGTGGGGTGGGCTTCGGCCTGGCGCAGCGCCAGCGTGGCGACGATGTCCTCGGCCGCGGCGGCGCGGAACGCGGTCAGGCTCCCGGACCACCAGGCCCGGGTCATGTCCGCACGATCACGCCAGGATCACCCGCGCCCGATGCGCGGCCGCCGTCGCCAGCCGCCGGTCGAGGGTCAGCAGCGGCGCGTCCAGCAGCTCGGCCAGCGCGACATAAGCGGCGTCATAGGCGGTGACATTGTGGCGCAGCTCCCAGATCCGGCCCAGCATCCGGGTTTGCGCATGCCGCTGAATCGGCAGCGCCGCGAGTGCCGCGAGCATGGCCGCACCGCGCGCGCCGTCAATCTCGCCGCGCGCCGCATAGCGGCGGGTGACCTGGGCGACCTCCATATCCAGAAGATGCGGCGCGTGCAGGGTGAGGGCAGGATCGTAAAGCCACCGGGTCAGCACGGCGGACGATCTGCCCAGCAGGACCTCGACCAGGGCCGAGGCATCGACGACGATCAACGCGCGTCGCGCTCGGCCCGCACCGCATCGGCCGCCGATTCCGACACCTCGATCGGCGGCAACGCTGCGATCCGCGCCCGCATCTCCTCCTTGGTCGGCACCTCGGCGATCAGCCGCAGTTCAGCCAGTAGATAGTCGGACAGCGACATGCCGGCCAGCGCGGCGCGGGACTTGAACTCGCGGTGCAGCGTGTCGGGGACGTGGCGGATCTGGATCATGGCGGACATGTGAGACACAGTAATGCATGTGCTCCACATGTCAAGCCGCATCCTCCAGCACCATCGCCGCCGCCTTCTCGCCGATCATGATCGCCGGCGCGTTGGTGTTGCCCGAGGTCAGGCTGGGCATGATCGACGCATCCGCGACCCGCAGGCCGGCGATCCCGTGCACACGCAGCCGCGGGTCCACCACCGCCAGGGGGTCCACCCCCATCTTGCAGGTGCCGACCGGGTGATACGTGGTCTCCGCCGCGCCGCGCACCCAGGCCAGGATGGCGTCATCCGTCACCGCGTCCGGCCCCGGCGCCAGTTCCCGCAGCCGGAACGGCGCCATCGCCGGGGCGGCCATCACCGCGCGCGCGATCCGCACCGCGCGCGCGGTGATTTCGGCGTCGATCGGGGCGGACAGGAAGTTGAACGCGATCGCCGGCGCCCGCGCCGGATCGGCGGCGGTGATATGGATCGACCCACGGCTCTCGGGGCGCATCGGATGGGCGTAACAGGTCATGCCGGACTGGGCCGACAGGCGCGGGCCGCGCGGGCCCGGCTCGGTCAGCATCGGCACCCAGCCGAGCAGGACGTCCGGTGCCTCCAGCCCCTCCCGTGAGCGGACGAAGGCGCGCAGCGGCGCCGCCACCATCCCCAGCAGGCTGGGTTGCCCCAGCGCGTAGCGCAGCGCCTGACCGACCAGGCCGAAACCGCCGCGGAGGTCATTGAAGCTGGCGCCCTTGGTATCGATCGCCCAGCGCGTGCGCGGCGCGTAGTGATCGCGCAGGTTTTCGCCCACGCCGGGCAGCGCCTGGCGGAGTGCGATCCCGAGCGCGCGCAGCCGCTCCGGCTGGCCGATGCCGGACAGTTCCAGCAACTGCGGGGAGTTGATGGTGCCGCCGCAGATGATCGTTTCGCGCCCGGCCGTGGCCTCGTGCTCCGCGTCGGCGGCGCGATAGCGCACGCCGGTGCAGCGCGCGCCGTCGAACAACAGGGTCTGCGCCAGCGCGCCGGTGGCGATGCGCAAGTTCGGGCGCCGGCGGGCCGGGTCCAGGTAGCAGCGCGCGGTGCTCATCCGCCGGCCGCGGGCGATGGTCGCCTGGCTCATGGCGATGCCGTCCTGCACGGCGCCGTTATAGTCCGGGTTGTGCGCAATGCCGCACTGGCCGGCGGCTTCGATCAGGGCCGCGAGCAGGGGCGCGGTGGGCGGCGGGTTGGTGACGCGCAGCGGGCCATCCCGACCGCGGAACGCATCGTCGCCTTCATCGTAGCGTTCCATGCGCTTGAAGAACGGCAGCACGTCGGCATAGCTCCAGCCGCGGTTGCCGAGCTGCGCCCAGGTGTCGAAATCCTGCGCCTGGCCGCGCACGAACGCCATGCCGTTGATCGCGCTGGAGCCGCCCAGCAGCTTGCCGCGCGGGACCGGGATGGCGCGGCCGTTGGTCGCGGGTTCAGGTTCGGCCGCGTACAGCCAGTTGGCGGCGGGATTGGTAATCAGGCGGGCGGTGCCGGCGGGGATGCGGGTCCAGGGGTTGTCGGCGGCGCCGGCTTCCAGCAGCAGGACGGAGCGGCGCGGATCGGCCGACAGGCGGTGCGCCACCACGGCGCCGGCCGAGCCGGCACCGATGACGATGTAGTCGTAGCTGGCCATGACGTTCCCCCGGCGGCGCGGGACCATCCTGGCCGGGGTCGGGCCGGCGGCGCAACGGGGGAGGAGGCGAGGCGCGGTCCCGCGACGTGGATCGGGACGTCCTATCCGCGCAGCACCCCCGCCAGCACCGCCCGCAGCGCCGGCAGCAGCTCGGCGGCGAACCACGGATGCCGCCGTTCCCAAGCGCGCGTCCGCCAGGACGGATGCGGCAACGCGCAAACCCCGGGTAGCATGGTCCGGAACCGCGCCACCCGCTCCGTCATCGCCCCTGGTCCCAGCGCGCCCGAGATCGCGTAGCCGCCCACCAGCAACGTCAGCCGTACCTCCGGCAACTGCGCCAGCAGCCGCGCGCGCCATAATTTCGCGCATTCCGGCCGCGGCGGC
>DAHWDR010000077.1:0-1804 GCA_027330745.1 Acetobacteraceae bacterium
GCCGGTCTATCTGATGGCCGCGCGTGAGGTTCTGGAGGAGGAGGTGCCGCCGCCGCGTGCGTTGGCTGGCTTCCCGGCTCTTGCCCCGGCGGCGCTGGCGCCAGCCGACGCCGAGGCGCTCGCCCGCGCACTCGCCGCCGCCGCGCGGCCGCTGGTGGTGACGTCCTATCTCGGGCGCAATCCGGCGGCGGTGGCCGAGCTTACCCGGCTGGCCCGACGGCTTGGCGCCGGGGTGCTGGAATCCGTGCCCAACTGCGTCAATTTCGCCACCGATGACCCGCTCTATCAGGGCAATCAGTGGAACGAGCCGGTGCAGAATTCCGCGCTCGCCGCCGCCGATCTCGTGCTGGTCGTCGACAGCGACGTGCCCTGGATCCCGCTGGTGAGCCGCCCGGACGCGGCCGCGCGCGTCGTGCATATCGACACTGATCCGATCAAGCAGCAGATGCCGCTGTTCGATATCGGTGCCGAAGCGATGTTCCGTGCCGATGCGGAGACGGCCCTGGCCCAGCTCAACGCCGTGCTCGGTGCGATCCCGCTGGATGGGGAGCGCGTGGCGGAGCGGACCGATTTCTGGCGGAACCGCCACGCCGCGCGTGCCGCCGAGCTGCTCCGGCGCGAACAGCCGGAGGGCGAAACCATCACCGGCGCCGTGCTGACCGCTCACCTGCGTGCCGCACTGGACGACAACACGCTGGTTCTGAGCGAGGGAATCTCCAACTACCCGACCATCATTGATCATCTGCGACTGTCGCAACCTGGCACGCTGTTCACCAGCGGCGGCGGATCACTCGGCTGGAACGGCGGCGCGGCGATCGGGGTGAAACTGGCCCGGCCGGAGAAGACCGTCTGGGCGCTGACCGGGGATGGCTCCTACATGTTCTCCGTGCCATCCAGCGTGCACTGGATGGCACGGCAATATCGCGCTCCGTTTCTGCAAGTAGTGTACAATAACCGCGGCTGGAAGTCGCCGAAACTCTCGATGCTGGCGGTGCATCCGGACGGCTTCGCCAGCCGCGCGAACGCGATCGGCGTCGAGTTCGATCCGCCGCCGGACTACGGCGCCATCGCGGCCGCGGCCGGAGGCGCCTTCGCGGCCAAGGTGACGCGCGTCTCGGAGCTGGACGGCGCCATCACGGCCGCACTGCATGCGGTGCGCGTCGAAGGCCGCGCCGCGGTGCTCGATGTGTGGCTGCCGGCACTCTGACAGCGCGCGCGTGGAGTTCGGCGAAGGCGGCCAGGGATCGGCGGATCGCATGCGGAGGCAGCCCCTGGACGATGAACACGAGCCGCGACCGGCGCTCGGCGTCTGGCCAGGCGTGCATGTGCACCGGCGGGTGCACCAGGTGCTGGACACCATGTACGGCCACCGGCGTGTCGGTGCCGGCCACCGCCAGGATGCCCTTCACCCGCAGCACCCGCTCGCCGTGGCGATGAAGCAGCATGGTGAGCCAGACGCCGAAGGCAGCCCAGTCGAGTGCTTCATCGAGGGTGATCGCGAAGGCCTCGATGTCGGGGTCGTGGCTGTTGCGCCGATCGTGGGAATGGTGGTGCAGTGGCGCGCTCGGGGCTTCGGTGAACCAGGTGCGCGCGGCCTCGCTGCGCCGCACGAGATCGAACGTATCCCGCGTCAGCAGCATCGCCGCATCGTCCGCGTGTCCCGCCGCGTGCAGCAGCGGAGCGGCCGGGTTGATCGCGACGATCCGTTCGGTGATCGCGGCGACCATCCCGGGAGTCGCAAGATCCGTCTTGGTGAGCACGATGCGGTCCGCGACGGCGAGCTGCTTGACGCTTTCGCCATGGC
>DAHWDR010000101.1:0-5640 GCA_027330745.1 Acetobacteraceae bacterium
CCGGACTCCACGATCCCATGGCGGATCATCACCTGCCGCCCGTAGTCGATCAGATCCTGCCTCATGTCAGGATTGGCGCGTCGGATCAGCGCGTCGGCCGGTTCGGGGTTTTCGTGCAGATAGGACTGCCAGCCCAGCGCCGAGGCATCGACGAAGCGCTGCACCACCCCGGGGTTCGCCGCGATCAGCCGGCGACTGGTGGCAATGACATTCCCGTAGCCCTGATACCCCGCATCGGCGATCGGCAGGACCACGGGGGTAAAATGTGCCTGCTGTTCGATCAGGAACGGCTCCGACCCCAGATACCCTTCCTGGACCATCATCCGGTTGGCCAGGAACGGTGCCAGGTTGAACGTATAGGGGTGCACCTGGGCGTCGCTGTAGCCATATTTCGCAGCCAGGAACCGCCACCAGCCGGCGCGGACATCGGCCGCCACCTCGATCGGCCGGCCCTTCAAATCGGCGAAGCCGCGCACGCCGGTATCCGGGTGGGCGATCAGCACCGACGGGTCCTTCTGGAACATCGCCGCGATCGCCACGAACGGCAGGCGCAGCCGGGCAAACTCCACCGCCCGTCCGCCCGCCAGATCGAATTGCTGCCGCCCGGCCATCAGCAGCTGGACATGGTTCATTTGCGGGCCGCCCTCGGCGATCCGCACGTCCAGGCCATGCGCGGCGTAGATGCCCTTGGCCAGCGCCTGGTAGAAACCGCCATATTCGGCCTCGGCTTTCCAATCGAGACCGAACACCACGCGCTCCGATGCCGCCGCCCCGCGCGCGGCCGGCAACAGCAGCAGCGGAGCAGCGAGCGCGGCGCGGCGCGGCAGCATCCGCCGCCTCAGCCGCGGCCGACGAACGGCATCTTGGTCGCCATGATGGTGATGAACTGCACATTGGTATCCAACGGCAGCTCGGCCATGAACCGCACCGCGTTGCCGACGTGATCGGCGTCCATGGTGGGTTCCACTTTGGTCTCCCCGTTTGCCTGCGGCACGCCGCGGGCCATGCGCGCGGTCATCGGCGTGGCCGCGTTGCCGATATCGATCTGCCCGCAGGCGATATCGAATTGCCGGCCGTCCAGCGCGATGGATTTGGTCAGCCCGGTGATCGCGTGCTTGGTCGAGGTATAGCCGACCGATCCCGGCCGCGGCGCATGGGCGGAAATCGACCCGTTATTAATGATCTGACCGCCGCGCGGGGTCTGGTCCCGCATCATGCGGAACGCGGCGTTGGCGCACAGGAACATCCCGTTCAGATTGACCGCGACCACCGAGGTCCACTGCTCCCAGGTGAAATCCCCGAAATTGGTGCTGGGCACGTTGCCGCCGGCATTGTTGAACAGCGCGTCGAGATGTCCGAACCGATCCTTCACCGCCGCGAACAGGGACGCCACCTGGTCGGGTTCGCGCACATCCGTGGGCACGATCAGCTTGGTGCCGGCGTTCGCCATCCCGGCGGTCTCCTCCAGCGCGTCGCGCCGGCGACCGGCCAGCGCCACCGACCAGCCATCCTTCAGCAATGCCAGCGCCGCCGCGCGGCCCACGCCGCTGCCCGCCCCCGTCACCACCGCCACGCGTTCCGCCATGATCGCCTCCCAGGTTATCTCTCGGTCCAGTCTGGACCGCGCGGGATGGATTTGCCAACCGGATGCGCCGGCTTGCGCCCAAGCCGCGGCGCGTGCACATCCACCCCAGCCAAGGGAGACGCGCATGACCCCACCCCAGGTGATCCGCCTGCATCCGGCGGACAACGTCGCGATTGCCCGCGCCACGCTGCTCCCGGGGGTCGTCGTGGCCGACGGCGTGACCACGACCGAGCGTGTCCCCGCCGGCCACAAGGTCGCCACGCACCCGATCCTGCCCGGCGAGGCGGTGCGCCGCTACGGCCAGATCATCGGCTTTGCTACCGCCGCCATCGCCCCCGGCCAGCATGTGCACGTGCAGAATTGCGGCATGGGCGATTTTGCCAAAGACTACGCCTACGGCGTGGACGCGCGCCCCACCGGATTGCTGGAAATCCCCGCCACGTTCATGGGCATCCGCCGTGCCGATGGCCGGGTGGCGACGCGCAACTTCATCGGCATCGTCACCTCGGTGAACTGCTCGGCCCATGTCGCGGGGCTGATCGCCGATGTGTTCAAGCGCAATCCCTTCGCCGGCACCGACCCGCTCGCCGATTATCCCAACGTGGACGGCGTCGTCGCGCTGACCCACAAGACCGGCTGCGGCATGACCGAGGGCGAGCCGCTGCGCCTGCTCCGCCGCACCCTGGCGGGCTATGCGCGGCACGTAAATTTCTCGCACGTGATCGCCCTCGGCCTGGGCTGCGAGGTGAACCAGATCGGCGGCCTGCTGGCCGAGCAGCGCTTGGCCGGGCGGCTGCGCTCGATGGACATCCAGGCGCTCGGCGGCACGCGCAAGACGGTGGAAGCGGGCGTGGCATTCGTGAAGGAGGTTCTGGCCGAGGCCAACGCGGCGCGGCGCGAACCGGTGCCGGCGTCGTCCCTCACGGTCGCCCTGCAATGCGGCGGCTCGGACGGGTATTCCGGCATCACCGCGAATCCGGCGCTGGGTGCGGCCAGCGACCTGCTGGTCCGCCACGGCGGCGCGGTGATCCTGTCGGAAACGCCGGAAACCTACGGCGCCGAGCATCTGCTGACCCGCCGCGCCGTCTCCCGCGAGGTGGGCGAGAAGCTGGTTTCCCTGATGCGCTGGTGGGAAGATTACACCGCGCGCGAAGGGGCCGAGATGAACGCCAACCCCTCGCCCGGTAACAAGGCCGGCGGGCTGACCACGATCCTGGAGAAATCCCTGGGGGCGATGGCCAAAGCCGGCAGCACCAATCTGGTCGATGTGGTAAACTACGCCGAACCCGTCACCGCGCGCGGCTTCGTCTTCATGGACACCCCGGGCTACGACCCGGTGGCGGCCACCGGGCAGGTGGCGGGCGGGGCCAACCTGGTCTGCTTCACCACCGGACGCGGCTCCGTGTTCGGCTGCAAACCGTCGCCGTCGATCAAGCTGGCGACCAATTCGCCGATGTTCCGCCGCATGGAAGACGACATGGACGTGAACTGCGGCACCGTCCTGGACGGGGACGAAACGGTGCAGGAATGCGGGGCGCGGATTTTCGATCTGATGCTGCGTGTTGCCTCCGGCGAACGCACGAAAAGCGAGAGCTTCGATTTCGGAGCCGACGAATTCGCACCCTGGGTGGTCGGCGCGACCATGTAAGCAGCGCGGGAGCCGCGGCATGAACCACCCGCCCTGGAAGGGGCTCGATACGTCCCGCCCGCCGCATTTCATTTCGTATGACGCGGCCGAACGCCGGCTGCTCGCTCACCTGGATCAGGCCGCCGCCTGGCGCCCGGACCTGGTCGCCGGCATCGCCCGTGGCGGTCTCGTCCCGGCGGCGATGGCCGCCAGCGTGCTGGCGCTGCCGCTTGCGATGCTGTCGGTCGCCCGCGCGGGCCCGGTCGCCTGGATCGGCGATCCCCCGCCGGGCCGGCGGGTGCTGCTGATCGACGACGCCTGCTCCACCGGCCAGACCCTGCGCACCGCCCGCGACGCGCTGCTGGCCGAGGACCGCGCCTGCCTGACCATGACGGTGGTCCATGACCCCGAGCGCAGCGCCTTCACGCCCGACCTGTCCCACCCGATGACCGCGCTGTTCCGCTTCCCCTGGGAGCGCGGCGAGGCCACCCCCAGTTCCCGCGCCGCCCGGGCAACCGGCGCCCCCCCGGACCGCGCCACCGAGGCCCCGTTCCATGGCCTGGATCTGGACGGCGTGTTCCTGCCCGACCTGCCCGGCGAGATCTACGCCGCCGGCATCCCGGCGGCGGTCGCGGCTCGTGCCGCCTTGGCCCCGCATGAACGTCTGCCCCCCTTCAACCCGGCCCGCGCCGTCGTAATCACCGGCCGTCCGGCAACCGACCGCGAGGCCACCGCCGCCTGGCTGGCGCGCGCGGGCCACGGCGCGCTGCCGCTGGAATGCCGCCCGCCCGAACTGCCGCACGCTCCCGCCGCCGTTGCCGCTTACAAAGCCGCCACCGCCACGCGCTGGGGCTGCACGCATTACGTGGAGAGCGACGCCGAACAGGCGGTGCGCATCGCCGCGGCCGCGCCGCATCTGGTGGTAACCTGGTGGATCGCAGCGGAGGCGCGCGGGGTCGTAATCGGCGCCGCTGGCGCACCTTGATGGCAACCGGCGGCGGGGGTTGCGGGCCTCGAACCCACCCCCATATGCGATTCACGCTCCTTGGGTCCCCAACCCAGAAGCGGACTTGACGTTTCCTCCCCAGACTAGGCGGCGCCCATCCAAGCGGGCGCCGCCGCCCCTTTCCGCGGGTTGGGCCAGTGTCTAGGGTGCGGCGTATGGACCTTGATTTTACCGAGCCGGAAATCCAGCGCTATGCGCGCCATATCCTGCTGCCGGAGCTCGGCGGGATCGGTCAGGCGCGGCTGCGCGCTGCGCGAGTGTTGGTCATCGGCGCGGGCGGTCTCGGCAGCCCGCTGATCCTGTATCTCGCCGCCGCCGGCGTCGGCACGATCGGTATCGTCGATCACGATCATGTGGAATTGTCCAACCTGCAACGCCAGATCGCGCACAACACGGCCGCGATCGGCACGCTGAAGGCGGCCTCCGCCGCTGCGTCCGCCCACGCCATCAATCCGCTGGTGCGGCTGATCCCGCATCCGTTCCGCCTTGACGCAAACAACGCCCTGGCAGTTCTGGACGATTACGATATCGTCTGCGATGGCACCGATAATTTCGCCACCCGCTACTTGCTGGCCGACGCCTGCGCCCTGTCCCGCCGCACCCTGGTCTCGGCCGCGGTACTGCGGTTCGAGGGCCAGCTTTCGACCTTCAAGCCGCATGTCGGCGGCCCGTGTTACCGCTGCCTGTTCCCACACCCCCCGCCACCGGGCACGGTGCCGTCCTGCTCCGAGGCCGGTGTGCTCGGCGCGGTCACGGGCGTGATGGGCACGTTGCAGGCGACCGAAACCATCAAGGAAATCCTGGACCTCGGCGAGAGCCTGTCGGGCCGGCTGCTGATCTGGGACGCCCTGGCCGCCAGTTTCCGCTCCGTCCGGCTGCGTCCGGACCCGAACTGCGCGCTGTGCGGCCCGCACGCCACAATCCATGACCTGTCGGCCCACCGCGCCACGGCGGAGCCGGCTTGTGCCCTCTGACCGCGAGCCTGGCCTCGGCATCTACCTTGCGTCGGGCACCCATAACGCGGCCCACGCCGCCTTCGTCCTGGCGGCCGGAGCGGCAGCCCTGGGGCGCCCGGTGGTGATCTTCGCAACCAATGCCGGATGCCACGCGCTACGGGCCGACCTGTCGGGACTGGCCGATGCGGGACGCGAAGCACGGATCACCGCGCGCGGCGTGGCCGGATTGGCGGAATTGCGCGCCGCGCTGACCGAGCTTGGCGGGCGGATGATCGCCTGCACCGCCGGGCTGCACGCCGAGGGGCTGGCGGATGCGCCCCTGGCCGCGGGCACGGAGTTGGGCGGGATCGTGACCTTCCTGGCCGCGACCGAGGGATTCCAGCTGGTCGGGCTGTAGCCGCTACTTTCCGCCGCGCAGCAGCACGTCGCGGGCGCGATTCAGCCGCGCCGCCTGCTCGGTATCCCC
>DAHWDR010000145.1:0-1539 GCA_027330745.1 Acetobacteraceae bacterium
CGCCGCGCCCACCAGCACCCGCCGCTCCGCCAGCCGCGCCGCCCACTCCGCGCAGGAGGCGACCGCGAACGCCCCCGGCGCATGGAACCGGTGCCCCTCGGTCAGATCGCCCGACGCCAGCCCGTGCGCGTCATCCTCCCCTTCCGCCAGCGCGAACGGCACCACCACCCCGTCCAGCAGGCAGGTGATCCGGCGCAGCGGGCGAACCCAGGTGAAGCCGCTGGTCCCGCCCCAACGCATCGACTTCGGCCAGGGAAAGCGGCGCAGCAGCGGCGGTAATGCGCCCGCGATTGCCGCCGCCGCCGAGACCGCTTCGGCCCGCTTCTCCAGCACCCAATAGTCAGCCTCCGCGCGCAACTGCGAACGATCCGCGCCGTGCTTGCGCAGGAACCCCGCCACCGCGGCCTCGGGTGCGGCGAGCCGCGGGCCGCGCTCGCTGGTGGCCGTGGCAACCACCGCGGCGGCAACCTCGGCGCGCAGCGCGATCCGGCGCGGGCCGTGGAAGGTCTCGATCAGATTCGGGAACAGCGGGGCGAGCGCGGTGCCTACCGCCCGCTCAAGCGCCGCCACCGCGCCGGCCTGCATCCGCGCCGGGATCTCCTCGGAGAACAATTCCACGAACAGCTCCGGCATCAGGAATCCCCCAACGCCGGCTCGATATCGGTCCGCGGAAAATCATGCCCCTTGAACAGCAGCTTCTGGCCTTCGCAGCGGGCAAGGGCGTAGCTCATGCAATCCCCGTAGTTCAGCGCCGCCGCATGCCGTCCCTTGCCGAACGCCATGAAGGCGGACAGGGCCGCGCGCGCGTGTTCCTCCGTGAACGGCCGGACCGAGATCCCGAGCTCCGCCACCAGCCGGTCCAGCAGCGTCACGTCGCCGCCGCGGCGGGCGATGGTGATCGCCGCCTCCACCCAGCTCGGCGCGGCCATCTGCGTGCCCGTCGCGTCCGCCATCGCGTCCACGAACCGGGCGGCGTCCGGCTCGCCGAAGGCGATCGCCAGCAGGGCGGAGGCATCGACGATCACGCCGGCAATCCGTCCGGGCCATAGAGCTCGTCGTGATCCGCGCTGGAGACCGGCCCCGGGATGCTGGCGCGAATCCCGGCGGCCAGAGCCGCGATCCGCGCCCGGCGTGCCGCCTGCTCCCGCGCCCGCTCCCGCCGCTCCCGCTCCAGCCGCTCGCGCAGCGCCACGGTCACCGTCGCGGTCAGACTCTCCCCGGTCAGCGCGGCCAGCTCCGCGGCCAGCCGATACGCATCCGGGTTCTTGATGTTCAGCTGCATACCCATCGCCGCCTCGGTAGAAATATCCGAACCGATGGTAGAAATGGGCGCCGGGGTGGCGGTTGTCATCCCCCCTCCCCCGCCACCCAGGCCTCGCAGCAGGATTTCGCCAGCGTCCGCACCCGGCCGATATAGCTCGCCCGCTCGGTCACGCTGATGACGCCGCGCGCGTCCAGCAGGTTGAAGAGGTGGCTCGCCTTGATGCACTGGTCATAGGCCGGCAGCGCCAGCCGGCGGTCGAGCAGGGCGGCGCATTC
>DAHWDR010000165.1:0-3473 GCA_027330745.1 Acetobacteraceae bacterium
GTCGATCAGGCGGCTTTTCAGCACCTCCGCCTCGCTCGGCCGGCCCTCACGCTTGAAGAAGCCGCCGGGAATCTTGCCCGCGGCGAAGGCTTTCTCCTGGTAGTTCACGGTCAGCGGGAAGAAATCCTGTCCCGCGCGCGCGGTGCGGGCACCGACGGCGGTGCACAGCACGATCGTCTCACCGTAGCTGGCCAGCACCGCGCCATCCGCCTGACGGGCGATCTTGCCGGTCTCCAGGACCAGCTTACGCCCGCCCCAGTCGAGTTCCTTGCGGAAATAGTTGAACATGCACAATCCTTGGTCGATGCGCGTGGCATCGGCGGAGGGCAGCCGGGCGATCCATCCTGGCCAATGCGGCGCGGGGTACGGCGTCTCGGGTCGCACGGGGGCCACGCGCCTGAGGCGCGCGCCCGAACCATGCGGCCGGAAACGCCGTCCGTGCTCCCACGCTCTCGGGCAGCCGGATCGACGGTTGAGGTCCGCCGCGGTCACGGCGTGCGGAGGCGCTGCCTCCGCGGTTGCCCCGCGCCCCTATGGCGCGAGGGTCGGACAGGGTCGCCCCCTATGTGGGGTCGGACCCGAAAAAGTCAGGCCACCGATCAGCGGCGCAGACCGAGCCGGCCGATCAGGCCCTGGTAGCGCTGGGTGTCCTTGGTCTTGAGGTAATCGAGCAGCCGGCGCCGACGTCCCACCAGCATCAGCAGACCGCGCCGAGAATGGAAATCCTTGGCGTGGGTCTTGAGATGATCGGTGAGGTTGGTGATCCGCTCAGTGAGCAGGGCCACCTGCACTTCCGGGCTGCCGGTATCGGCCGGACCCGTGGCGTGTTCGGAAATCAGCGCCGTACGGCGCTCCGCGGTGATCGACATCGGGGGTACTCCTGCAAAAAGGGTGGCGTGTCCGGGATCACAAAATCCGCTCGGGCTGGCAGAGACCGTCCTTCAGACGGGCCAATCCGACGACACGGCCCCCCGCCATCGCGCGCACCAACCCCCCATCGGGGGCGGCAGCGCCGGGAATCCGACCCATCAGCGTCACCAAGCTGAGCGCCTGGCCGTTGGTGAGCAGAACCGCCTCTGCCTCGGTCAGGGCCAGCGCCGGGATGTCGGCCAGCGCGGTCGCGACCGGACGCAGAAGCTCCGGGGAAGCGGGCGTCGTATGGTCCGAACCGATGATCTTGTCCAGTGGGATCGCGTCGGCCTCGGCGAACGGCCCCACCCGCAGCCGGCGCAGCGTGGCGATATGACCCAGCGAACCGCAGGCGGCGGCCAGGTCGCGCGCCAGGCTGCGCATATAGACGCCTTTGCCGGACTGCACCTCGAACACCGCGGTCTCGGCGTCCGGGCGGTCGATCAGGACGAAGCGATCCACCCGCGCCGGGCGGGGTTCCAGCACCGGGGCGCGGCCGTCGCGGGCCATGTCGTAGGCGCGCTCCCCGGCGATCTTCACCGCCGAGTAGGCGGGCGGGATCTGCAGGATATCGCCCTGGAACGTCGGCAGCGCAGCGGCGATGGCGGCATCCGAAGGCCGCGCGGCGGTGCTGGCCGTCACCTTGCCGTCGGCGTCGTCGGTGTCGCGCGCTTCGCCGAACCGCAGCGTGAACCGATACAGCTTGGTGCCGTCCATCACATACGGCACGGTCTTGGTGGCGGCACCGAAGGCCAGGGGCAGCACGCCCGTGGCGAGCGGATCCAAGGTGCCGCCATGGCCCACTTTCTGCGCGTCGAACGCACGGCGGACGCGGTTGACCACGTCGGTACTGGTCAGCCCCGGGGGCTTATCGATCGCCAGCCAGCCGTCGAGCGGCCGGCCGCGGGGCTTGCGGCGGGGCATGAAGGGTCTCCGGCCATGCGGGATGGGCGCGCGTTCTGGCACGGCTGGCGCCACGGGGGAAATCGGGTTCCGCGCGGAGCCGAAAATAATCCCGCCCCGCTGCATCCAACCGCCCGCCCCGACGCGATCCCCATCACGCGGCCTGACGCCGCGCCACTTCTGGGAGCACACGCCATGACCCGATCCAGCCTTCTCGCCGCCACGCTGCTCGCCGCCGCCGCGCTGGCGGGCCCGCTGCTGCCGTCCGCCTTCGCCGCCGCAGACACCGTCATGGTCGGCGGCCAGGCCATGTATCCCACCAAGACCATTGTCGGGAACGCGGTGAACTCGGCCGATCACACCACCCTGGTCGCCGCGGTGAAGGCCGCCGGCCTGGTCGGTGTGCTGAACGGCAAAGGTCCGTTCACCGTGTTCGCGCCCACCAACGAAGCGTTCGCCGACCTGCCCAAGGGCACCGTTGCCACATTGCTGGAACCGAAGAACAAGGCGGAACTGACCAAGATCCTGGAATACCACGTGGTCGCGGGCGATTATGACACCACCCGGCTGCGCGCCCTGATCCTGAAGGATGGCGGCTCGGTCACGCTGAAGACCGTGGAAGGCCAGCCTTTGATGGTGATGATGAACGGGTCGGACAATCTGATGGTCAAGGACGCCAAGGGGGGCACCGCCGACATTACGGTGGCCGACGTCACGCAGTCGAACGGCGTGATCCAGGTGGTCGATCACGTGCTGCTGCCGTAACCGCTACAGCGGGCGCAGGACCCCGCGGTAGATTACCGGCCCGGTCGGCTTGCCGGAAGGCGAGCCGCCGGCCGGCTCCACACTCACCAGCAACTCCGCCCCCGCGGCAACCAGCCCTCGCTCCTCCCCCGCCTCGTGCCCTGGAGGCGGGCCGCGACGGCCGCCTTGGGGCAGCGCGCCGAGTGGTCTCGGCGCGCTCGCCCCGCGCGGCAGCACCCACAGCTCCATCTCCCGCCCCACCGGCGGCGCCGGGATCGCGGCGATCGGGCGCAGCACCAGCCCGGCGCCGGCCCGCGCCACCGCGATGAAACCCGCCCCACGCCCGCGTCCCGCCAGCACCGCCAGCACCGCCGGTGCCGGGGCGCGCAGCAGCATGATCCCCGCCAGCGCCGCGGCCAGCGCCAGCGCGCCCGCCGTGCTGCCCTGCCAGAATCGTATCCCAAACGGCCTTGGGGCCACGGGGCGCGGCGCCGGCATGGTCGCGGCGTCGATCCGCCGCCACAGGTCCGGCGGCGGGGCGGCAGGCGCCGCCAGCGCGGCAAGCGGGGTCAGACGCTCCTGCCAGGCGGCGACGGCCCGCGCGAAACCGGGGTCGCGCGCCAGCAGCGCCTCGGCGGACTGACGCTCCGCCCCCTCCAGCGTGCCCAACACGTATTCGCCGGCAAGACGATCGCGGTCTTCGGACTCGCTCATGGTTCCAGACAGGCCCGAAGGCTCAGCAGGCTGCGGCGGATCCAGGATTTCGCGGTCCCCAGCGGCACCCGCAGCGTCTGCGCCAGTTCCCCATGTGACAAGCCATCGACGAAGGCCAGCACCACCGCGCGCCGCCGCTCCGGGTCCAGTTGATCGAGGCAGCGATGCAGCGCCGCCCCCTCGGCGCTGCGCGTCAACAGGGC
>DAHWDR010000166.1:0-5976 GCA_027330745.1 Acetobacteraceae bacterium
AGCGGCATCTTCGGCGCCTGGCCGGCGACCATGACCTCGCGGCCCAGGAAATAGCTGACCTGCATCGGATCGAACGCCACGCCCTGCGCCGGCAGGTCTTCCAGCGCGCGCGGGATGTTCGGGCTTTCCATGAAACCGTAGCGCAGCACGACGCGGGTGATGCCGGGGGCCAGTTCCTCGATCTGCATGCGGGTGCGGGCCTCGGGGACGTCCAGGTTCTGCACCGTGACGAAGATCACCCGTTCATGCAGCACCTTGTTGTGCTTGAGGTTGTGCAGCAGCGAGGTGGGCACGTAATCGGGGTTGCCGGTCAGGAAGATCGCGGTGCCGGGCACGCGCAGGATGCGCGACTGCGGCAGCCGCGCGAGGAACGGTGCCAGCGGCAGGCTGTCCTGCGCCCAGCGCGCGAGCAGCAGATCGCGCCCACGCTTCCACGAGGTCATCAGCAGCATCAGCCCGAAGCCCAGGGTCAGCGGCACCCAGCCGCCTTCCACCACCTTGATCGTGTTGGCCGAAAAGAAGATCGTGTCGATCAGGAAGAACGCCCCGAACACGCCGATCGCGCGCGGGCGCGACCAGTGGAACTGGCGGCGGAACACGATCGCGGCCAGGAACGCGGTGCACAGGAACGTGCCGGTCACCGCGATGCCATAGGCGGACGCCAAACTGTCCGAGGTCTTGAACGCCAGCACCAGCAACAACACGCCCAGCGCCAGCAGCATGTTGATCTGCGGCAGATAGATCTGCCCGCGCTCGGTGGGACTGGTATGGCGCACGGTCAGCCGCGGCAGAAAGCCAAGCTGCATACATTGCCGCGTCATCGAGAACGCGCCCGTGATCACCGCCTGGCTGGCGATCACGGTCGCCAGCGTCGCCAGCACCACCAGCGGCACCCGGAACCAGGTCGGCGCCATCAGATAGAACGGGTTATGCAGCACGGCGTGGTTGGACACGACGGCGGCACCCTGGCCGAAATAATTCAGAACCAGGCAGGGCAGCACGAACCAGGACCAGCTCAGCCGGATCGGATGGGCGCCGAAATGCCCCATATCGGCATACAGCGCCTCGGCCCCGGTCACGCACAGCACCACCGCGCCGAGCACGAAGAACGCCATGCCCTTGTAAACGATCACCAGCTGCAACGCGTACCACGGCGCGATCGCCAGCAGCACGTAGGGGTGGATTGCGATCTGCGCCAGGCCCAACACGCCGATGGTCAGGAACCACAGCGCCATCACCGGTCCGAACAACTGGCCCACGCGCTCGGTGCCGCGCGATTGTACGGCGAACAGCACGACGATCACCACCACCGCGATCGGCAGGATGAAATCGCGCAGACCCGGGGCTGAGACTTCGATCCCCTCCAGCGCCGACAGCACCGAGATTGCCGGGGTGATGACCCCGTCGCCGAAGAACAGACACGCGCCGGCGATGCCGACCAGGGCCACCACGGCGCGGGTTCTGTGGTTGACGCAAACCCGCTGCGCCAGGGCCATCAGCGCCAGGATGCCGCCTTCGCCACGGTTGTCGGCGCGCATCACCAGGGTGACGTATTTCACCGTGACGATCAGTATCAGCGACCAGAAGATCAGCGACAGGATGCCGAGGATTTCGACATCGGAAATGCGGATGCCGCGGAACAAAATCAGGCTGGACTTGAAGGCATAGAGCGGGCTGGTGCCGATATCGCCATAGACGACGCCGAGCACGGCCAGCATCGCCCCCCAGCGCGGGGTGGGCGTGGTCTCGGTCGTCATGCCCGCACTCCCTGGCAAAGCGGGCGGGTGCATACGCTGCCCGCCGGTCCGGGACAAGCCGCGGGTCAGAACGCCAGCCGGCTGGCCTGCACCACCTGCGGCAGATCGCGCACCATACCCAGGACGTCGTCCGGCACCGGTTCGTCGAGCGCGACCAGGCAGATCGCGTCCCCGCCCGGCTCGGCGCGCCCCAGATGGAAGGTGGCGATGTTGATGCCCGCGCCGGCGAGCGTGGCGCCGAAGCGGCCGATGAAACCGGGTTTGTCCTTGTTGGTCACGTACAGCATGTTGGCCGCGAAATCGGCCTCCACCGGAATCCCCTTGATCTCCACCAGCCGCGGCCGGCGGCCGGCGATCAGCGTGCCGGACACGGAGCGGGTCAGTTTGTCGGCATCCACCGTCACCCGCACCAGGGTCTGGTATTCGCCGGCGCGGTCGATTTCGGTCTCGGCGACCTCGATCCCGCGTTCGCGCGCGGCGATCGGCGCGTTGACCATGTTCACCCCCGCGACCACCGGGGTCATCAGCCCGGCGAGCACAGCCGCGGTCAGTGGGCGGTGGTTCAAGGTGGCGGCCTGGCCTTCGTATTCGATCGTGACGCGGCGGATCACGCCCTCCCGCGAATGGGTCAGCTGGCCGGCGAAGGCGCCGAGCAGGCGGCACAGATCCATGTAGGGGCGCAGGCGCGGCGCGTCCTCGGCCGAGACCGACGGCATGTTGATCGCGTTGGCCACCGCGCCGGTCAGCAGAAAATCGCTCATTTGTTCGGCGACCTGCAGCGCGACGTTTTCCTGCGCTTCCGCGGTCGCCGCGCCCAGATGCGGGGTGCAGACCACGTTTTCCAGGGCAAACAGCGGATTCTGCGTGGCCGGTTCGGTCTCGAACACATCCAGCGCGGCGCCGGCGACATGGCCGGCGGCGATGGCATCGGCCAGCGCCGCTTCGTCCACCAGCCCGCCGCGGGCGCAGTTGATGATGCGCACGCCTTTCTTGGTGGCCTCCAGCGCCGTGCGCGAGAGGATGTTGCGGGTCGCGTCGGTCAGCGGCGTGTGCAGCGTGATGAAGTCGGCCCGCGCCAGCAGGGCGTCGAGCTCGACCTTCTCCACGCCCAGCGCGAGCGCGCGCGCCTCACCCAGGAACGGATCGTAGGCGATCACTTTCATATGCAGCCCGATCGCGCGTTCGGCGACGATGGAACCGATATTGCCGCAGCCGATCAGCCCCAGCGTCTTGCCGGTCAGTTCCACGCCCATGAAGCGGTTCTTTTCCCACTTGCCCGCCTTGGTGGAAGCCGAGGCTTCCGGGATCTGGCGGGCGAGCGCGAACATCATGGCGATGGCGTGCTCGGCGGTGGTGATGGTGTTGCCGTGCGGGGTGTTCATCACCACCACGCCGCGGGCGGTGGCGGATTTCACATCGACATTATCGACGCCGATGCCGGCGCGGCCGACCACTTTCAGGTTGGTGGCGGCGTCCAGCAGCTCGCGCGTGACCTTGGTGGCGGAGCGGATCGCCAGCCCGTCATACTGGCCGATGATGGCGCGCAGTTCGGCCGGCGACAGGCCGGGTTTGAAATCGGTTTCGATGCCGCGCGAACGGAAGATGTCGACGGCGGCGGGCGACAATTTGTCGCTGATCAGGACTTTGGGCATGTGCGGTGTCCGGTTATGCGGCGACTTGCGTGGCGGTGGCGGCGGCGACGGTTTCGTGCGCCCAGTCCAGCCACGGAAGCAGCGCCGCGATGTCGGTGGTTTCCACGGTCGCGCCCGCCCAGATGCGCAGGCCCGGCGGCGCGTCGCGGTAATAGGCGATGTCGTAGGCAACGCCTTCCTGTTCCAGCAGGGCCGCGATCTGTTTCGCGGCCTTCGCCTGCGCCTCCGCGGCCAGCGTCGTGAACCAGGGTGCGGTGATCCGCAGGCAGATCGAGGTGGGCGATCGCGTCGCCGGCGTCTCGGCCAGGAACCCGGCCCAGTCGCTGCGCGCGACCCAGGCGGCGATGGCGGCCAGATTGGCTTCCGTGCGCGCGATCAGGGCGGGCAGGCCGCCGATCGCCTCGGCCCAGCGCAGCCCGTCCAGCGCGTCTTCCACGCACAGCATCGAGGGCGTGTTGATCGTTTCGCCCTTGAAGATCCCGTCGATCAGCTTGCCGCCCTTGGTCAGGCGGAAGATCTTCGGCAACGGCCGCGGCGGCGTGAAGGATTCCAGCCGCGCGACCGCGCGCGGCGACAGCGCCAGCATCCCATGCGCGGCCTCCCCGCCCAGCACCTTCTGCCAGGACCAGGTGACCACATCCAGCTTGTCATAGGGCAGCGCCATCGCGAACGCGGCCGAGGTGGCGTCCGCGATCACCAATCCCTGCCGGTCGGCGGGAATCCAATCCCCGTTCGCGTAGCGCACGCCGGAGGTGGTGCCGTTCCAGGCCAGCACCACGTCGCGCGCGAAATCCACCTGCGTCAGGTCCGGCAACCGCCCATACGGCGCGTCCAGCACGCGGGTATCGGCCAGTTTCAACTGCTTGACGATATCGGTCGCCCAGCCGGCGGAGAAGCTTTCATGCGACAGCACATCCACGCCGCGCGCGCCGAGCAGGGTCCACAGCGCGATCTCGACCGCGCCGGTGTCGGAGGCCGGGACGATGCCGATGCGCCAGTCAGGGGGGATGCCCAGGATCGCGCGGGAGCGGGTGACGATTTCGACCAGCTTCGCCTTGCCCGCGCCGGCGCGATGGCTGCGGCCGAGAAAGGCGCCGGCCAGCGCGTCCACGGTCCAACCGGGTCGCTTGGCGCAAGGGCCAGAGGAGAAATGGGGGGTGGCCGGACGTCGATCCGGACGCGGTGCGGCAAGTGCCATATGCAGCTCTCCCTTTCAGAAGAGAAGCGCCCCGGTGGGGGGGCGTGACCCGGGCCGGCGTCTAGGGCCAGGATTCGGCCGCGTCAAGAGGGATCTCAGAGCCGGAGCTTGCCACGCCGCCCCGACGCGGCGAGTCTGCCTGCCCCCGACGGAGACTACGCATGACCCGCCCCACCCGTGCCCAGGCACTCGCCCGCGCGGGCGCCTGCTTCGACAGCGGTGCGTTCCGCGATACCCTGGCCAAGCTGGTGGCCATCCCCTCCACCTCGCAGGACCCGGCCCATGCGCCGGACCTGTCGCGCTACCTCAGTGACGCCATCGTGCCCTGGCTGACCCGGCTGGGGTTCACCCATGCGATCCACCCGAACCCCGCGCCGGGCTTCGGCCCGATCCTGACCGCGGCGCGTATCGAGGACCCCGCGCTGCCCACGGTCCTGAGCTACGGTCACGGCGACACGGTGCGCGGCCTCGCCGAGCAATGGCACGAAGGCCGCGACCCCTGGCGCCTGTCGGCGGAAGGCGATCGCTGGTACGGCCGCGGCACCGCCGACAACAAGGGCCAGCACGCGCTCAACCTGGCCGCGCTGGAGGCGGTGCTGGCGGAACGCGGCCGGCTGGGGTTCAACGTGAAGCTGCTACTGGAGACCGGCGAGGAACGCGGCTCCCCGGGCCTGCGCGACTTCGTCGCCGGCGCGCGCGAGGCCCTGGCCGCCGATGTGCTGATCGGCTCCGACGGCCCGCGCGTCGCGCCCGAAATCCCCACCATCGCCACCGGCACCCGCGGCACGTTTCATTTCGATCTGGTGGTCTCGCTGCGCCCCGGCGGCGTCCATTCCGGCCATTGGGGCGGCATGGCCGCCGATCCGGCGATCCTGCTTGCTCACGCGCTCGCCGCGATCATGGACCGGCATGGCCGGCTTCTGGTGCGAAGCTGGCTGCCCGCAGCCGGCGTTCCCGAACCGGTCCGCGCGGTGCTGGCCGGCTGCCATGTCGATCCGGGCGGGGAAGCGGCGCGAATCGATCCCGACTGGGGCGAGCCGGGCCTGACCGCGGCCGAGAAACTCTACGGCTGGAACGCCATGATCGTGCTGGCGATGATTTCCGGGCGGCCCGACAACCCGGTCAATGCGCTGGCACCGGATGCGCGCGCGCATTGCCAAATCCGTTACACTGTCGATACCGATCCGGCCGGCTTCGCCCCCGCGCTGCGCCGCCATCTGGACGCGGCCGGGTTCGACCTCGTGCGGATCGAGCACGCTTCGGTGCGCATGGCGGCGAGCCGCACCGATCCGCACCATCCCTGGGTGCGGCGCGTCGCCGCCAGCCTGGAACAAAGCCTGGGCAAGCCGGCGCAGGTGATCCCGAACGC